>NZ_DASYDG010000037.1:0-10783 GCF_036499745.1 Pinirhizobacter sp. | reverse complement strand
GTGTTGAACAAGACGCTGGACTAATTGTGGTAATTTCCGACAAATGACCGAAGCCCAAGTCCGTCGCACCAAGATCGTCGCCACCCTCGGCCCCGCCACCGATGCGCCCGGCATGCTCGAGCGCATCATCGAGGAGGGGGTGGACATCGTCCGCCTGAACCTGTCGCATGGCGCGCCCGACGATCATCGCGCCCGCGCCGCCGCCGTGCGCGCCGCCGCCGAGGCCGTCGGCCGCGAGGTCGGCATCCTGTGCGACCTGCAGGGTCCGAAGATACGCATCGAGAAATTCGCCAACGGCCCGGTGGATCTCCTGCCTGGGGATCCCTTCGTGCTCGACTGCCGCCCCGGCGCGGCGCCGGGCAACGCCACGGGCGTCGGTGTCAGTTATTACGGCCTGCCGCAGGATGTCCATCCTGGCGACGTGCTGCTGCTCGACGACGGCCTGGTAGGGCTCACCGTCAACGAGGTGGTCGGCACCGAAGTGCGTACCACCTGCCTCATCGGTGGCCGCCTTTCCGATCGCAAGGGACTGAACCGCCAGGGCGGCGGCCTGAGCGTGGATGCGCTGTCGGACAAGGACCGCAACGACATCAAGCTCTCGGCCGAAATCGGCTGTGACTTCCTGGCCATTTCCTTCGTGCGCAGCGCCCACGACATGGACGAGGCCCGCCGCCTGCTGCACGAGGCCGGCGGTTCCGCGGCCCTGGTGTCGAAGATCGAACGTGCCGACGCCATTCCCGTGCTGGGCGAAATCATCGACGCCTCCGACGTGGTGATGGTGGCCCGCGGCGACCTGGGCGTGGAAATCGGCGATGCCGAACTTCCAGGCCTGCAGAAGAAGATCATCCGCGAAGCGGTGCAACGCAACCGCTCGGTGATCACCGCCACCCAGATGCTGCAATCGATGGTGGTGGCGCCCATTCCCACCCGCGCCGAAGTGCTCGATGTCGCCAATGCGGTGATCGACGGCACCGATGCGGTGATGCTTTCCCAGGAGAGCGCCGCCGGCGCCCATCCGGACAAAGCCGTTGCGGCCATGCGCCGCATCTGCCTGGGCGCCGAGCGCCAGTTCGAACCGAACGACGCGCTTTCCAGCCAGACGACCCAGCTGGACCGCACCGACCAGGCCATTGCCCTGGCGGCGATGGTGCTGGCCGCCCGTATCGGCGCCCGCGCCATCATCGCGCTGACCGAATCCGGTGCCACCGCGCAATGGTTGTCGCGTTACCGGTTTTCCGTGCCTATCTACGCCTTGTCGCCGTCGGGTCCGGCCCGTCGGCGCATGTTGATGCTGCGCGATGTGCAGCCGGTGGATTTTGCCGAGAACACGCTCGATCCGGCCCACACAGCCCGTGCCGCGCTGCAACATCTGTTCGCCCTGGGCAAGCTTGCAGAAGGCGATCGCGTGATCCTTACCCACGGCGATCATTCCGGCCGGGGCGGTGGCACGAACACGCTGAAATTGCTGGTGGTAGGTGCCGATGGCATCGCCGAGAGCCTTCGCGACCTTTAAAAAAAACGGCCCGGCGCTAGACTAGAGGTCCCAGTCAAGCGCCGAGGTCACCATGTCCACCATGTTCCCCCGCCTCGCGTTTTCCGCGCTCGTGGCCCTCGTTGCCATGCCCGCCGTGGCGCAGGATGCGCAGCGAGTTTCACCCGACCGTCTTCCCTCGTACTGGACGCTGGCCAACACCTCGGTGGATGCCGACGTTCCCAATACCGGAAGCAACATCAACGTACCGGGCTGCACCTCCGTTTCCTACACGATCGGTTCGGACGGCAAAACCTATAACGCGAAGGTCGCCAAGACAGTCCCCGCAAGCGACCTTGGCCCCACCGCCGTCAGCATCGTGCGCAATTTCAATTACCGGCCCAGCGGCATGAATCGCCAGGCACAGCCGGTGAGCACGTACTACGTCGTGCAGTTCAACATGCCCACCGACCCCGCCGAGCGCGCACGCCTGACCAAGGCCTGCGACCTGGCCGGCTACCCGGGATGATCCGCACGGCCGGCTAACGGACCGTGGCTTATACTTAGCGTTTCAAGACCTTGCCGCGGGCATCCGTCCCGCGGCCTTCTTCCAGTGCGGCCCGAACGCCGCCCCGATCCACGGAGTTGTCATGAGCATTGAAGATCTCGAAAGCGTCGCCCAGGCCATGGTGGCGCCCGGCAAGGGCATCATCGCCATCGACGAATCCACCGGCACCATCGCCAAACGCTTCCAGGGCGTGGGCATCGAGAACACCGAGGAAAACCGCCGCGCCTACCGCGAGCTGCTGCTCACAGCGCCAGGCCTGTCCGACCACATCTCAGGCGCCATCCTGTACGACGAAACCATCCGCCAGTCCACCAAAGACGGCGTGCCCTTCACCCAGGTGATGAAGAAGAACGGCATCATCCCGGGCATCAAGGTCGACAAGGGCGCGCAGCCCCTGGCCGGTTTCCCGGGTGATGTCGTCACCGAGGGCCTGGACGGCCTGCGCGAGCGCCTGCAGGAATACGCAAAGCTCGGCGCACAGTTCGCCAAGTGGCGCGCGGTGATCAACATCACCGATGAGAACCCCAGCTCCACCGCAATCGAAGCCAACGCCCATGCGCTGGCCCGCTACGCTGCACTGTGCCAGGAAGCCGGCATCGTGCCGATGGTCGAGCCCGAAGTGATCATGGACGGCGACCACACCATCGAGGTGAGCTACGAAGTACACGAGGCGGTGCTACGCAGCCTGTTCAATGCGCTGTACGAGCAGAACGTCATGCTGGAAGGCACCATCTTGAAAGCCAGCATGGTGATCCACGGCACCAAGTCCGCCGAGAAGGCAGATGTCGAGGAAGTAGCCGAGGCCACCGTTCGCGTGCTCAAGAGCACCGTGCCCGCCTCGTTGCCCGGCATCGTGTTCCTGTCCGGCGGCCAGAGCGACAAGGACGCCACCGCACACCTGAACGCCATGAACCGCATGGGCCCGCACCCGTGGCCGCTGAGCTTCTCCTACGGCCGTGCCATGCAGCAGGCCGCACTGAAACTGTGGTCCGAAGACATCAAGGGCAACGTGGCCTCTGCGCAGAAGATCGTGCACGAGCGCGCGAAGGAAAACGGCCTGGCTGCGTTGGGGCAGTGGAAGGGTTGATCCAGCCGGTCCAGTCACTAAGAGAGGCGCCCTTGCGGCGCCTTTTTTTTACACGTATTCAGGGAATCTGGCAGTTGACCGTGCCGCGGACAATCCAGGGGCCTGTGTTCGATGGCGGCATTGGCTGGCGAAGTACAAGAAACCCCGTGGGACCGATGGGGATTTCACCATTAGCGCGGCATCTCCAGGGTCGATTCGCCAAGAACTCCACGTGCGGCGGCTAGGCGAAGCCGGTCGAGGAACTGGTTTGCGCGTGCCTGGGCGGCGGCGCGGCGCGTGTCGAACAGACGGCGTTGTGCAAGGAGGGCATCGACCGTCGTACGGGTTCCCATTTCCAGAGCGGCGTGGGTGGCCATGACGGCTGCATGCGCGGCGATCTCGGCGGATTCGCGCGCACGCCGAATGGACTCATTCGCGATGGTGGCGGCCTCGAGTCGACGGGTGGCCCTGGTTGCGTCGCGAAGTGCAAGGTCGAGTTCGGCCCTTGCTGCATCCCAGTCGGCGTTGGCCCGACGCACGTTGGCCGACGTGGTAACGCTGCTCATGAGCGGTACGGTCAATCGCAGGCCGAACACCCATCCTGGCCGACGTCCGAAAGGCGAGGGCGCATCCGTGCGGCCGTTAGACCGTCCATAGCGTAGTTGAAGATCGACCACAGGCCATCGGGAGACGCGAGCGGCACGTCGTCGATGATCGGCTGCTTCCAGGCGGTGGCGTGCGGATGTGACGGCGAGGGCCTCGTGCGATTCCCCGGCAACCGGGTAGGACGGCCGCCATGGGACTCTTCTGTGGGAGGGACGCTTACGCCACTGTGCTGCTATCTGCGCCAGCGCTTCCCGCGCGTCGTCCAGAGCTATCTCCGAAGCGTGGACACGAGCGACGGCCGACGCGCGTTGCGCTTCGGCCTCGATGGCATCGATGCGTGGCGCGAGCCCAACGTCGTACCGAGCCTGGGAGCGCTTCGCCTGGAAGGCGAGGGCATCGCGGTCGGCGATGGCGAACTGCCGTTCCTGTCGGCGCAGGTCAACGAACATCCACGCCAATGCAGCGCGGAGGAGAAGATCTTGTCGCGCCGCCTCTCCATCCGCCGCGACAGCCCGCGCCTGCGCCCTGACGGCAGCCAGTGTCGAGGTTGCGTTTCGATTGATCAGCGGTTGCGTCATCCGCAACTCACTTGAGGTCACCCACAGGCCATTGCGCTGGCGTGCACGCTCGCTTCGAAGGCTTACTTCCGGCAGTAAGGGTGCACGTGCTTGTCTGGCTTCTTCAGCCGCTTGCAAGGTCAGCGCGCGGGCCCTGGCTAACGTCGGATCGTCGGCCAGCGCAGTCGTAACAAATTGCGAAAGCCCGGCAGGGGTTGAGTTGACCGTTGCCGCGAACGGCATGGCAACCAGGCCGGCGAGAAGGGCGGCGAACGTAAATCTGCATGAGGGGCGACGCATGCCTGGACTTTAGGCAACGACATCGTTGACGCGTGTAGGGGATTGTCGCGTTGAGATGCCGAGGTTGACGTCTGTCCTGGTCCTCGCATGTCGCACTGCAGAAGGCATTGGCCTCGCCAATGTCTTACATTAATGCGAGCGACCTGGGAGGCAGGCAATGGACGATCGCATGGGGCACGCCGCGCGCGCCGTGGTGTTTTCGGCAATCATGGGTGCTGCGGCGGTGTGCGGTGCGCAGTCGCCGCCCGAAATATCTGCCAGCCAGCCACACGAAACAGCCTGGGCCGCCATCGTCGATCACGACGTTCCGCTGGCGCAGCGACGCAAGGCCCTTGCAGCACTCGAAGATGATGCCGGCGAACTCGGCCCCGCCGATCTTTACGTGCTGGGTTCGATCTACCACAGCGGCCGCCACTCTGGCGGGCTGGTGGAACAGACCGATCCGGTCAAAGCTTCGCTCTATTTTGGCAACGCCGCCACGCGCGGAAGCATTCCCGCCATGGCCAAGATGGCCGAGCTCAAGCTTGCCACCCACGACTATCGCGAGGCGATGAACTGGGCGCAGATCTATGCCCATTACATATTGCTGGCGGCACCTAAGAAAGATGCATCACACGGCTATGCAGCCGAACTGGTCAAGCGCATCAGTTCGCATTTCGGCAACAATATCGATGACGTGATGCGCGACGTCGATGCCTATGTCGCGGCGCACGATGCACAGATCCGGGCGGGCGCAAACGAGGACGCGATGTTCCGTGCCGGGCAGCCACGCCTGGAAAATGTTTACCTCGCCACGCCCGGGCAAACCTTGCCGCCACTGTCTTGCATTGCCGATTTCCTGGTGGTGCTGCGACCCAACGGTACGGTGGAACGGGCGTTGCCGATCGACATCGCACCTGATCAGTCCATGCTCGAATCGATGGGTCACGCCCTGTCCAAAGCCCATGCAGCCGAGACGACGGATACATCGCCCCGCTACGCGATGATGAGCATGGTGTTGGACAACGGGCGCTACCGAACGCGGTGAGGGGGCAGGGGAATGAGCGATCGCATCGGGCGTGTCGTGCGCGCCATGGGGCTTGTGGTGGGGCTGGGATGGATCGGTGGGCTGCAGGCGGCCGACGCTTCCCCGCGACCAACTGAAGCCACCTGGGCTGCCATCGTCGACCACGCGCAACCGCTTGCAAGTCGCCAACAGGCGCTGGCGCAGATCGAGGCCAACGCCGGGGAGCTCGGTGGCATGGACCTTTACATGCTCGGGTCCATTTACCATAGCGGGCACCACTCCGGCGGCCTGTTCGCCAATCCCGACCTTGCCAGGGCCGCGTTCTACCTGGGCAACGCCGCCACGCGGGGCAGCGTGCCGGCCATGGGCAAGATGGCCCAGGTTGCCTTCGAGCAACGAAACTACCGCGAAGCAATGAACTGGGCGCAGATCTATGCGCACTATGTAAGCGATCGTGGCGGACACAACCAGTCCGAACGCGACTTCGCCGCCGAATTGATCAAACGCATCCAGCGACGCCTGGGTGACGACCTTGAAAAAGTTCTTCCCGACGTGCAGGTGTATATCGCGGTGCACGACGCGCAGATCAAGGAAGGCTCGATCCGCGACGCGTTGTTTCGCTCGCAGCAACCGAAGTTCGATGGGGCGCGGCTGGTGATGCCCGCCGAAAGCTTGTCGCCGCAGGCCGCGATGGCCGACTTCATCCTTGTGTTCAAGCCTGATGGAAGCGTGGCAGATGTGTTGCCCATCGACATCGCGCCGGATGAGCAGGGCATGGTCTCGATGTCCCGGGCATTGACGGACGCCAGGACCTCGGCCACGACCACCCAGGGCCCACGCTACGCGCTGATGAACACGGTGCTTCTGAGCGGGCGCTATCGAGCAAGATAAGAGGCCGGTCCATGGCCCTCGAACTGCGAGCGTCAGACGATCAGAAGCGGTACTCGGCCTGCACCGACACCACGTCGCTGCTGAGGTCGACGTGATCCTTCTTCGCGTCGTAGTAGTCGTAGTTGATGCCCAGGCTCACATTGTTGCTGAAGTCGTAGCCGACGCCGGCACCGGCGTACCAGCTGGTCTTGTCCAGGCCCCGGTTGACCGGATTTTCATCGTTGCTGGTGCCGTGACCCTTCCAGCCGTAGATGCCGCCGCGTGCGGAGATGTACCACTGCGGTGCTACGTTGAAGCGGCCGTTCACGCCGGCCGTCCAGCCGTGCAGCTGGCTCTTGCGGCTATCAACCACATTGTTGTCGTTGAAGATGTTCTTCGCGTGGATGTTGCCCAGGTCGTTGTAACCGGCCTCCACGCCCCAGGCGAACTGCGGGTTCAACGCCCAGCGGTAGCCGATGTTGCCGGTGTAGGCGGTGTCGTGGCCATCGTAGCGGCCATGATCGAGCTGGGACTGGCCCACGGCGCCGTTAACGAACCAGCCGTCGTTGTGGGTACTCTGGGCAAAGGCGGGAGCGGCCACGGCGCCTGCGGCGGCGATGGCGGCAACGAGGAGGATCTTGCGCATGGAATGCTCCATAAAAATGAAATGAGGCCAGGCAAAAGAGAACGGCCGCGACATCACGCCGCGGCCGTGGGTGGATCAGAAGCGGTATTCGCCAGCCAGCGAAACGATGCCGGTGGAACGCTTGTAGTCCGATGCGGTGTCGCCAGTGACTGCGTTGCGCAGCTTGCCGGCATTGGCATGGAAGTAGTCGTACGACACACCGGCGCTGAAGTGATCGTTGATGTCCCAACCCGTACCGATGCCGCCGTACCAGCTACCGCGGTGCGCGCGGCTGTCGGAGGTGAAGCCCACCGACGGATCAGCGCCCTGCTGGAAGTTCTGGCGGTTGTTGTTGGCGTAGAAGAAGCCGCCATGGGCTGAGATGTACCAGCCCGGCACCAGGTTGAGCTTGCCATTCACGCCAGCCATCCATCCGCGCAGCGCGTTGGTGTGGCTGGACTGGTTGACGTCGTTGCTGTTGAACACGTTGCGGACGCGATAGTTGCCAAGGTCGGTGTAACCGAGCTCCGCACCCAGGCCCAGGTCATTGCCGACCTTCCAGCGATAACCGCCGAGCACGCCGTAACCGGTGCGACGGTCCTGATCGCCCTTGAAGAAATTGAAACCGCTCTTGTCGCTGCCAAAGCCGCCTTCGTTGGTGCCGTTGGTGCGGCCGACATTGGCGCCGATGAACCAGTTGCCGCTGCCGACGGACTGGTTGGGCATGTAGTTGCCGCTGGGTGCGGCGCTGTCCTGGGCGAAGGCCGGAAGGGCGGCGAAACCGAGGGACGCGAGGCCAAGGGCCAATAGGGTCTTTTTCATGGGGGACATATCTCCAGATAGTTCCCGGGACGCGGGGGTTCGCGTCTCGGGCCGGGCGTATCGCTCTGTGGCGATGTCGCTCCGGTTAGATGGCTCCTGCCATTTTGAATTCCACCTCACGCCGGTATTTCATTAAGAATTGGTTAAGCGGCGCGTCGTGGAAAAGCCTTCCCTGGCGCGGACAGGCATAAGGCCTGCCTACGTGCTGCGGGAATTCAAACTTGGATGGGGGCTTGTTGCGCCTGGGCGCTCTTGTTCCGTGTGCACGGTGGGGTCGTGCGCCGGTCCGAATTGTTTTTCTTCGTAAGTAAAGCGAAATCTCCGTACTTTCTTGAAAAGAACCACGCACCGTGGGGAGCGATGCGAAGCCGATCCACATGCAATTGGAACGGTGGCCATTAGAAAAGAACGTAGCTGAAGAGTTCGCATACGTCGGCAGGGAAGATTAAGGCGAAGTTAAGTTCCAGCGCCTCGTGGGACACATCTCTTCGATCGGTCAGCCTGTGGTGGTGTGGTCCTGCGCCCACCGCCCTTGCCGTCTCCCGGATGCGACTTCGTCACGCCGATCAGCGACAATAAGCGCTTTACCATCGCCCCTTTGGAGACCCCAGCCATGACGACCCGCCGCGAGCTTGCCAACGCCGTCCGTGCATTGTCGATGGACGCCGTCGAGGCGGCCAATTCCGGCCACCCTGGCATGCCCATGGGCATGGCCGACATCGGTGAAGTGCTGTGGAACGATTTCCTCCGCCACAACCCTTCGCACCCGAAGTGGTTCAACCGCGATCGTTTCCTGCTGTCCAATGGCCACGGTTCGATGCTGCAGTATTCATTGCTGCACCTCTCAGGCTACGACCTGCCGATCCACGAGCTGAAGAACTTCCGCCAGCTGCACTCGCACACGGCGGGCCATCCGGAATATTCCGAAACCCCGGGTGTGGAGACCACCACCGGGCCGCTGGGCCAGGGCCTGGCCAACGCCGTGGGTTTCGCACTGGCCGAGCAGGTGCTGGCCGCGCGCTTCAACAAACCCGGTCACAGCATCGTCGATCATCACACCTATGTGTTCATGGGCGACGGCTGCATGATGGAAGGCGTGTCGCACGAAGTGGCTTCGCTGGCCGGCACGCTGAAGCTGGGCAAGCTCATCGCCATCTACGACGACAACGGCATTTCCATCGACGGCGAAGTGCACGACTGGTTCACCGACGACACCGCTGCGCGTTTCAAGGCCTATGGCTGGAATGTCATCGCCGATGTCGACGGCCACGACGCCGATGCAGTCAAGAAGGCGCTGACCAAAGCCACCGCGCAGGGCGACAAGCCCACCCTGATCATCTGCCGCACCATCATCGGCTTCGGCTCGCCCAACAAGGAAGGCAAGGAATCCAGCCACGGCGCGGCACTGGGCAAGGACGAAGTCGCCGCCGCACGCAAACAGCTGGGCTGGAACTACCCGCCGTTCGAAGTGCCCGCTGAGATCTACGCCGCCTACGACGCACGCGAAGCCGGCGCCAGGCGAGAGGCCGAATGGAACGAGGCATTCAATGCCTATGCCAAGGCATTTCCGGAGCTGGCCGAAGAACTCAAACGCCGCATCAGCGGCACGTTGCCGGCCAACTGGTCGGAACACACCATGGCCTTCGTGCGCAAGATGCAGGCCGAGGGCGCCACGATCGCCTCGCGCAAGGCATCGCAGAACACGCTCGATGCCTTCGGTCCGCTGTTGCCGGAACTGATCGGCGGATCGGCGGACCTTGCGCCGTCCAACCTCACCATCTGGAAGGGTTCCAAGCCCGTCAACCAGCAGAGCCCGGATGCCAATTACATCCACTACGGTGTGCGCGAGTTCGGCATGACGGCCATCGGTAACGGCCTGGCGCTGCATGGCGGCTTCATTCCGTACGACGCCACCTTCCTGGTGTTCTCCGATTACGCGCGCAACGCGGTGCGCATGTCGTGCCTGATTCCCGCCCATACGATCCATGTGTACACGCATGATTCGATCGGCCTGGGCGAGGACGGCCCGACCCACCAGCCCATCGAACACATGGCCACCCTGCGCCTGATCCCGAACAACCAGCTATGGCGCCCTTGCGACACGGTGGAAACCGCGGTGGCCTGGAAGATGGCCGTCGAGCGCAGCAACGGCCCCTCGTGCCTGGTGTTTTCGCGCCAGAACTTAAAGCATCAGCATCGTGACGACGTCACCCTGGCGCAGATCCAGCGCGGCGGCTACATCCTTTCCGATCCCGCCGACGGCCAGTTCAAGGCCATCATCATCGCCACGGGTTCGGAAGTGGGCCTGGCCATTGACGCCGCAGCGGAGCTTGCCAATCGCGGCATCCCGGTGCGCGTGGTGTCGATGCCCTGCACCGAAGTATTCGACGAGCAGACCACCGAGTACCGCGAAGGCGTGCTGCCGGCCTGGTGCCGCGCGCGCCTGGCGGTCGAGGCGGGTGTGGTCGATTACTGGCGCAAGTACGTGGGCCTGGACGGCGACGTGATCGGCATGACCACCTTCGGCCTGTCGGCGCCAGCGACCCAGCTGTTCGAGCACTTCGGCTTCACCGTGACCAACGTGGTGGAGAAAGTGAAGAAACTGGTCGGGTAATACGAAGCGGGGTCGGCGTTGAACGTCGACCCCGCAGCACGCCTGTGTCAGGTAAGCCCCGGCAGTTCCGACGGGTGGCGGGCGAGCTTCGCTGCACCGGCCTGGGTCAGTTCCGCCTCATCGCCAAACCCCCAGAGCACGCCCACGCTTGCGATGTGGTTAGCCACGGCGCCTTCGATGTCGAAGCTGCGGTCGCCGACCATCACGGTGGATTCGCGCGGGCTGGCGAAGTCCTCGATGGCGGCTGCGATCATGCTGGCCTTCTGGCTGTGCGCACT
>NZ_DASYDG010000036.1:0-1745 GCF_036499745.1 Pinirhizobacter sp. | reverse complement strand
TGACCGGCCAGCTCCTGGCCTTCGCCCGCCGCCAGGCGCTGGAGCCCAAGTCGATCGACTTGGGCCGCATCATCCGTGACATGTCCGACATGCTGCGCCGGACGCTGGGCGAGAATGTCCAGGTCGAAACCGTTATCGCGGGCGGGTTGTGGAACACCCTGGTTGATCCCAACCAGGTCGAGAACACCATCCTCAACCTCGCCATCAATGCCCGGGACGCCATGCCGAACGGCGGCAAGCTGACCCTTGAAGTGGGCAACGCCTATCTGGACGATGCCTATGCCAGCGCCCATCACGAGGTGACGCCTGGCCAGTATGTCGTGCTGGCGGTATCCGACACCGGCACCGGCATGACGCCGGAAGTGATGAGCAGGGTGTTCGAACCCTTCTTCACCACCAAGCCGGAAGGCAAGGGTACCGGCCTGGGCCTGGCCCAGGCTTTCGGTTTCACCAAGCAGACCGGCGGTCATATCAAGATCTACAGCGAGCTGGGTCATGGCACGACCATCAAGCTCTATCTGCCGCGCACCCGCCGCGAAACCGACGCGCTGGACGCCAGCGCGGGCCTGCCGGTCGAAGGTGGCAGTGAGCGCATCCTGGTGGTGGAAGACGATGAAGGCGTGCGCGCCGCCGTTGTCGATATGCTGACTGAGCTGGGTTATCAGGTTTCCCGCGCCGAGAATGCCGAGGCCGCGCTGGCCGTGCTGCAAGGTGAAGCGCCGGATTTGATCTTCACCGACGTCGTGATGCCGGGCAACATTTCCACTCGCGAGTTCACCCGCCGGGCGCAGGAGATGCATGAGGGCGTGCGTGTGCTCTACACCTCGGGCTACACCCAGAACGCCATCGTTCATAACGGCAAGCTGGACGACGACGCGCTGCTGCTGTCCAAGCCCTACCGCAAGGACGAACTGGCGCGAAAACTGCGCAGCGTTTTCGCCGGCACGGCGCGCGGCGCCATCACCCCGCCCAAGTCTATCCCCGACATGACGATCGACCAACGGCGCGGCAAGGTGCTGGTAGTCGAAGATGTGGCGCTGATCCGCATGACCACGGTGGACATGGTGGAGCAGATCGGCTTCGAGGCTTCAGAGGCCGGTGACGGGGCCGAAGCGCTTGCTATCCTGCAGAAGGACAGTGACATCGAAATCCTGCTCACCGACCTGGGCCTGCCGGGCATGAATGGCCGCCAGCTGGTGGAAGAGGCGCTGCGCCTCAAGCCCAATCTGAAAGTGATTATCGCCAGCGGCTATTCCACCCATGAAGAACAGGGCAGCAAGCTGCCCGCCAGTGTCGCTTACCTTACCAAGCCTTTCGACATGCAGCAGCTTCGCCGCGTTCTGGAAGCCTGACGCGTCAGCCGGCGCACCGAAAAGCCAAAGAAAAAGGCCGGTCGCAAGACCGGCCTTTTTCGTTCAGGCTTGGACTGATCAGCCGCCCAGGTCGATGACGGCCCTGCGGTTCTTGGGCTCGCGCACGCCCGGACCGGTCGGCACCAGCGGGTCGTGGAAGCTCTTGCCCTCGATCGCGATGGCGTCGGCGCCCAGGCCCTGGCGGACCATTTCTTCCTTCACGCTGGTGGCACGGCGAACCGAGAGCGCCTGGTTGTACTTGTCCGAACCGACCGTGTCGGTGTGGCCCGTGATCATCAGGCGCACCGAACCCAGCGTCTTGGCAGCGGCGACAGCCTCGGTGACCGTGCTCTGGGCTTCCGCAGTGAGGTTCGACTTATCGAAGTCAAAGAA
>NZ_DASYDG010000035.1:0-45166 GCF_036499745.1 Pinirhizobacter sp. | reverse complement strand
CGTACCGGTGGTGGTGGATTCCAGGTAGCCGTCCTTCATCAGGTAGGTCACCTGGTACTGGTCCACGCGACCGCCGCCGGACAGGTACTGGTACGCCACCACGTTGCCTTCGGCGTCGTAGCCGGCCACGCCATCGGGGCCTACGTACTGCACAGTGCTCTGCAGGCTCAGGCTGCCCCAGGTCGCCTGCGACTGGGTCGGCGGCGTGGCGGGAACGGTACTGTCCCCGCCCGTCCCATCCCAGCCACTGGCATGGCCATAGGTGGCCTCGCGGGCCAGCCGGCCCACCGCATCGTAGGTGTCGAAGGTGGCCGTGCTGACATCCCCGCCCACATCGATGGAGGACTCGCCCAGGGTATGGCCCGGGTCATTGGGGTCCGGCTTGCCGGTGCCGACATCATCGATGGTGGTGCCGATGGCGTAGTACTGCACATCGGAGATCAGATGGCCTACCGCGTCGTAGGTGCGCAGTTCTTCCACGCCCTTGCTTACTGAGCCGGTGGTGACGTCCACCGTGTAATTGGCCTGGAGCAGCTCGCCACGCAGGTCATAGATATTGGCCTGTTGCAGTACGTCGCCGGTGCCCGTCGCCGTGCGCTGGTAGATCACATTGCCGGCTGCGTCGTAAGCGTTGGAGTACGAGTTGGGCGCGTCCGTAACGATGATCTGGCCGTTGACGACTTTGCCGTTCGACACCACGACGCGGTTGTCACCATCGTAGGTATACCAAGCGTCCTGGCTGCCCGTGGCGCTGGTGGCCGTGACCTCGCGACGGTTGCCGGCGGCATCGTAGCTGTAGGTCTCCGTCATCTGCACGGCGCCCGATCCATTGGTTACCACCGTCCCCGTCACCCGATTGTGGCTGTCGTAGGTGCTGGTGGTGATCGTGTGGACGGCCAGGCCTGCGCCGTCGTGGGTGATCGCTTCCTGGCGGGTCTGGTTGCCGTTGGCGTCGTGGCTGTAGGTATAACTGGAGCCGTCGCTGTAGCTGACCGAGGCAATCGAGCCGTTGGCGTTGTAGCTGGTGGTGGTGGTATTGCCGTCGCTTCCCGGCGGCGTCACGAAACCCGGAAGCGACTGGTCGGCCGAGGTCGGATTCCAGTTGTCGTGTTCACCGGTCTGCAAACCGGTGGTGGGGTCGTAGGTATAGGAGTAGCTCGCGCCGCTCAGGTCCGTGTGGGTCTGAACGCGGCCATAAGCGTCGTAGGTCCAGGTCTCCTGTTGGCTGCCATTGTCCGTGGTCGAGTTGTCGGCATCGGACTCGGAGACTAGGCGGCCATCGATATCGTAGCCATAGCTGGTCTGGATCTGGCCTGTCGCGGTCGTGGGCTGGTACACGTAGTTCCAGCTGGCGCTATCGACCAGTACCTGCCCCTCACCGTTGGTCTTGGCACTGACAGCGAAGACGGCAAAGGCTGCGCCCGGCGGCGCATTGGCGCTGACGGTGGAAGTGACGTAAGCGCCTCCATTGCCGTCGTTGATCAGGTTGCCGGCGCTAAAGCTCAACTCGTTGCCGTTGGCGTCGTACCAGATGACCAGCACCTGGCCACCTAGTTCCGCTCCATCAGGCTTGTTCAGCGATATGGAGATACTGGCGGTAATCTCCTGCCCGGGAATAACCGGCACCTTGTCCTGGTTGGTCAGCGTGCCCTGTCCGTTGCCGTTGAACTGGGCCACGGCCGGGCCGTTGTCGCCATTGGCCACGCCAATGGTCCAACCCGGATCCTTGTCCCAGCCGGTATCGCCATTCTCGAAATTGGAGTTGCTCGGCTGCAGCGTGAAGCTGCTGCCGGAGGGCTGTGAGAAGTAGTTGGCACCCGTATTGACCAGTGACGGATCCGGGACGTAGTTCCACTGGAAGCTGTCGAGCGTGATCGGATCGCCGGTGGTGTTGTGGCAATTGACGCCTATCGCGGCGTAGGCAGCGCCCTGGAGCGCGGTGCCTGTAACGGAGAGGGTGTCAAAGCCCGAGCCCGAGCCATCGAAGGTTCCGGTGGAATAACCGATGAGCTCGTGGTTGGCGTCGTACCAGGCGATGATGGCTGTGCCACCCGCATCCCCCGCATCGGCGGTGCCTTGACCGAAGCGGAGCGACGCCGTGATTGTCTGGCCTGCCACCACGGGTACCTGGTTCTGGTTGATCAGGTTGCCGCTGTTGTCGAACTCGTTGCCTGGATTGATGAATTGCGCCCCGCCGCCGGTTTCGCCGAACGGCCCGAAGTAGAACCCGGGATCCGCCGTCCAGCCCGAACTTGGATCAGCGTCATCGAAGCTGGCATTGGTCGGGTTGGTCTGGATAGGCACGACGGCGCCCGCTTCGCTGACGGCTCGCTGTGCGCCGGTCTGCGTCCAGATGATCCGGCCCTGGCTGTCATAGCCATCAAAGTTGGCGTGGAGCATCGCCGCCTTCGCGTCGCCCGACTGCAACGCGGTGTAGCCGATGGCGTCATAGGTGGTGATGCGGTTGCCGGCCTGGTCCAGGACATAAAACTCCTGGACAGTCTCCACAAGTGTGCCGGCCGCGGCGCCGAAATCGCCCTGGGCCGTGACCTGCCCCTTGGCATTGAACTGGGTAAATGTGATGTGTCCCAGGCCATCCTGGGCGGCCACGGCATTGCCCAGGCTGTCATAGGCCACCAACGATGTGTTGCCCACACCGTCCACTGTGCTTGTGACCTGATCCAGGCTGTCGTAGGTGTTGAGGGTGACGTGGCCGTCCTCGTCCACCGTCCGGATCAGCGTGTCATTCAGGTCGTAACCGTAAGTCTTCGTCGGGGCTTGGGTGGTGAGCTGGCCGTACTCGTCTACCACGTCCACCGCGGGGCCCGACTGGCTGGTCAGCTGGTTGAGTTCGTTGTAGGTGTAGGTGGTTACGCCGCCGTTGGCGTCGGTGGACGACAGCAGGTTGCCCCAGCGGTCGTAGCTGGCCGTGATGGCGGGATTTTCGCCGGTGGCGGCGTTGGTGGCCGGGGCAACTTCCGAGGTAACGCGGCCATCGAGGTCCAGCGTATAGCCGGTGTACACCGTGCCGCCGTCTACCGGGTGGGTATCGCGCACCAGCTGGCCGGCCAGGTTATAGGCGTAGTGATGCGTTACGCCCGTCTTCGGATCGATGGCAGTGATCTGGTTGCCCGCGGCATCGAAGGTGGCGCTGGAGATGACATTCACCGTGTCGCCCGCTGTCACCACTTCGCCAAACGCGTCGTAGGTTTTGCTGCTACCCGCCTCGGCCTGCGTCCCCCGCACCGTCTGCGTGGAAAGCTGCTGGCCCGCGGCGTCGTAGGTGGTGGTGGTAACGACGGTGCTGGCCTGGCCGTTGACGTCGCTCAGGATGGTGGTGATGCTGGTCTGGTTGCCCGCCGCGTCGTAGGTGTAGCGGGTGTCGTCCTTTTCGGTGCTCCAGTTGATCGGCTGACCGTCGGGTGAAACCGCCGAGGCCACCAGGCGGTTGGAGTCGTCGTAAAGGCTGTAGGTGGCCACCGAGGGGCCACCCGCCGTGGACGACTGGGTCTGCACGACCTTGTTGCCGAACACGTCGTACTGGTAGGTCATCACCTGCGAGGCACTGGTGTAGAGCGCCGGGTTGTCGAGCGTCCAGCTGGGGTTGGCGACAAGCAAGGCCTGCCAATTGGACACAAGCACCTGCTCGGGCGGCGCGGTGACGCTCAGGATCCGACCCGCAGCGTCGTAGGTGGTGGTGACCGTACGACCGTCCTGGGTCTGTTGAACCACACGTCCGGCGTTGTCGTAGACGTAACTGGTGGTGCTGGTGCCATGGATGGCAGTGCCCGAGGCATCCACGTAGCTGCGACTGCTGGTCTGGGCCAGGATGCGGCCGGCGCTGTCGTAGCTCGTCGTCGTGGTGCGGTCGGGACCCGTGCCCGCGTCTCCGTCCTCGGGAACAGCCGGCATGCTGCCGCCGGCAGTGAGGCCTGCGGTGCTGATGGCCCGCGCATACTGCGTGGTCGAGGCCACGGCCCCCGTGGCGTCATAGCTGGTGGTGGTGACGTAGCCAGTCGGGTCGACCGACATCAGCGCCCGACCGGCGTTGTCGTACCAGGTGTACGTCGTGGCCCAGACGGCATCAGCCTGTCCGGGAGTACCTTGCACCAGCACCGACTGACTGGTCCGCTCACCGAAGATGTCGTAGGTGTAGGTGGTGACCGGGCTACCGGTGGCGGTGGTGCCGTCCGCCTTCATGTAGGTGATCGAGGGCTGCGTCACGGAGGTGACGTTGCCTTGCAGGTCGAAGGTGGTGGTGATGGTGCGGTCCTGGCTGGACGGCAGCAAAGCACCCTGGATGGCCGAAGCGCTTAGCGGCTTCGGACCGAAGTCACCCAACAGGCTGATGACGTCGATCGGCTGCGCGTAACGCGTTGCGGACGTGCGATCTCCGAAGGCATCGTACTGGTAGGCCGTGACATAGCCATTGGCATCGATTTCATCCACAACCCGACCATCGGCGTCATAGGCGGTGTAACTGGCGTTGCCGTTGGCATCGACGCTGACGGCAACCTCGCCAAAGCTGTTGTAGAGGGTGGTCGTGCGGGTGGTACCTGAGTTCTGGACCTCCCCGCTGTCAGGCACGATGCTGCCGTACTTCGTGGACTGGGAAATCAGACGACCATGTTCGTCGTAGTCATACAACACGTCTTCTTCGGCCCGTGACCGCGAGCCGGTGACGGACATTTCGATCACGTCGCCATTGGCGTCGTAGTAGTACTGGGTCACCGAATGATCGTAGGAATATCCCGATTCACCGATGGTCGCCGTGGCCGCGCCCGTCAATGGGTCGATGGCCAGGTTGGCGACGTCCGGTCCGTCGACCTCTATAAGCTTGTCGTTGGAGTAGTAGTAGCTGGTGAGGTTGCCGTCGCCGTCCCGGGATGTCACCTTCTGATTGGATGAGTTGTACGTGTACTGGGCCGTCGGAGTGGTCGAGGCGCCGTTGTATACGGCCACGACACGACCGAGGTCGTCGTACACCTGGCGGATCGAGCGCACATCGTTGACGCCTGGATTGGCCGAAACAATCGCGGCGACAAGTGCGCTCTGGCTCGTTCCCGCGCCGACCTGGACGGCATGGGCATACGTGGTGGTGGTCAGGACGCGGCCATCGCTATCACGGGTATACGCGGTGACCGCGCCTGTGGGGTCAACGCTATAGACCAGTTCGCCCGCCGCATCGAACCACTGCAAGGTGCTGCGCTGCTCCGCATGCCCGGCCAGATAGCTGGCAAGGGTGGCCGTGGTGGCCGAAGTACCCAACTCGGACAACGGTACCAGCGTGGCGTAGACGCGCTCGGCCGTGACGTTGCCATCGGCATCGTAATCGTGCTCGGTGACGATCCCGCCCGAAACACCATTGACCAGGCCGCTGCTCACCGAGTACTGGACCCGGCCAAGGCCGTCGTAGAAATTCCACGTGGTGCGCGCGCTGGAGGCATTCGCGCCGGCCTGGGAAAGTGCCAACGTGATATCAGTCGAAGTAGCCGAGCCTGCGGCCATGCTTGAAGCAAGGGCCGCATCCACGGTAATGGGCGCGGCAAAGTTAACCTGCTCGGCCGCCTGGCCGGCGTCGTTATAGACGATCTGGGTGACCACGCCCGTCGGGTCGATGCTATAGGCGAGCTGGCCAGCGGCGTTGTAGACGTTGTAGCTGGTGCGATCGTCCGCCGAAGTAACCGGCTCACTGACACCTTCCATCACTTCATTCAGGGTTCCGCTACTGAGTTCGTTCGCATACTGCGTGGTGCTGACCAACTGGCCGTCGGCATTGTATGAGTTACCGGAGTACCGCCATGCACCGGTCGCAACCGCGCTATCGAAGCCTTCCACGCCCGGATTTGTGGCCTGGTAGATCAACTCGTTGGCCTCGTTGTAACTGTAGATCGTTACGCTGTCGCCCTGGGCCTTGTACGTGACGTTTCCATTGGCATCGTAGGTATACGAGATCGACGGCGTACCGTCGTCGAAGGCCTGTGTCGTGATCCGACCCAGCAAGTCGTAGGAGTTATAGATGGCCGAACCGTTGCGTCCGTCGGAGATGTAGGTCGTCGTGAGGTTGTTGAAAGTGTCGTAGACGAACTGTTCGGAAAGCGTGGCGTCACTGGAATCAGCTGGATTGTGGATCGTCTCGAAAACCTTCCGGCCTGCACCGTCATAGGTAAGGGAGGTTTCCACACCGGTGGGATCGACCTCCACATCCATCGCGCCATATCCGTTGTACTGGTAGGTCGTGGTGCGGTTCAGGCCCGTGGGGTCGACCACCTGGGTAAGCACGCGCCCGACAGCATCGTAGGTGTAGTCGGTCTTGACGCCATTGAAATCGATGCTCTCGGTCAGGTTGCCGAGCGAGTCGTAGGCCTGGCTTGACTCGCTGCCATCGGCCCGAATGGTCTCCAGCAGGCGACCGTCCGCATCGTAGTGATAGTTCGTCGTTCCCGTTGCAGGCGTGGTGATAGAAACGAGTTGGCCTTCCCGGCTATAGGTCGACGTGGTGACTACGCCATCGGGCTGCGTCACCGTCATGCTGCGGTTCGCATCGTCATAGCTGAAGGTGGTCTCCCGGCCCATGGCATCGATGCCTGTGAGCTGGCCGCCCCACGCGTCATAGGTGGCCGTGGACTGGCGTACCTGCCCGGCTACTTCCTGGCTGCTGCCGATCTGGCGGCCGAGTTCGTCGTAAGCATAGGTAGTGGTATTGCCGTCGCCATCGTTATAGCTGGCGCGGTTACCGTACGCATCGTAGGACCAGTCCTGGTCGCGGAGCACGGTCGTGTTGGAGCCGCCACTGGGACCGCACCCGTAAGTGATTTCATCGATTTGCTCGGTTTGCTCGATAACGTTGCCGCGCCCGTCATACGCGTAATGCGTGCCGCCCGAGTTGCCCGAGCCGTAAGGCATTTCATCCTTGATGAGGTCGCCAAAACCATCGTACGTATATGCGTTCTGATGGTTGCTACCATCCACCGTCGAAGCCACGTTGCCGGCCCCGTCGTAGCTGTACCGCATGACATCGTCCTGGTCGTCGCCTTGCTGGCTCAGATCCCATACCGCGTCGACGACATCCGAATAGGACTTGCTTGCCAATTGCGACATGTTGAGCAGGGCGGCGTACCTGGTCTCCTGGCTGACCTCGCCGAAGTCGTCGTGGTCCGTCTCGGTAACTTCCCCGAATGCGTTCTGCGTGCCATCGGAGCCAGGCTCGCCGACGATGGTGAAGCCCAGGCGATTGTCGGCGTCGTAGACATACCAGATGGTATTGCCTGCGTTGTCGGTCTGGGTAAGACGGTTACCCGCGGCGTCATAGGTGAATTGGGTGACGGCGAGCATAGGATCGGTGGTGCTGACGAGATTGCCGCGGGTGTCGTAGACCATGGTGGTGGTACGCGCATCGGCGGTGCCGGCACCGACCGTCGTCGACAACGTCCTGCCCGCCTGGTCATAGCTATGGACCGTAATCGTGCCCTGCTCATCGGTCGAGGTCAGCAACTCGCCATAGGCGTCATAGGTGCCGCTGGTATCGCGATGTCCGCCCGCCTGCACACTGGCCAAAGCGTCAGCCATCGAGCCACGATCGGTCGCGGGAACGACGTTTGCATAGCGTTGGGTCGACTGGAGATTGCCGTCATTGTCGTAGGCATACGTGGTGAGGTAGCCGGCGGCATCGACCTGGCCAAGTAGTTGGCCAAGACCATCGTAGAAACTCGCACTCGATTGCCTGGCGCTGTCCGCCGGAATATCCAGCGACAGGTTTGCTGATCGACTGGTGGCTTGCTCAGCGTAGGTCGTGCTGGCCACCACATGGCCCGCACCGTCGTAGCCGAAGGTGGTCAGGAAACCATCAGGGTCGATGACGCCGGTTCTACGCCCGTCGGCATCGAGCACATAGGTGATGGTACGAACGGCATTATCGCTGACGTCCGTGGCCGTGGCGCTTACCAGGCGCGAGGCGCCATCGTAGCTATAGCTGGTGACTTCGCCGGCGGCCACGTATTGGGCGTTGGAGCCCATCGATTCCACGGTCACGACCTGGCTCACGCGGCCGGCGGTGTCGTAGCTCGTCAGGACGAACCGATCGCCGTAGCCCGCGTTGTATGTCCCAATATCCGGATCGAGATTCTCATCGGCCAGCCACTGAGCCGTGTCGTATCCCGTTTGATTCGCGCCAGTGTAGACACCAACCTGGGCCACGACACGACCGGCAGCATCGCGGAGATAGCGCGTGACGTGGCCTATCGCGTCGACCGTCGCGACAACATTGCCGACAGCGTCGTAAACGGTGAACGTGGTCTGGTCATTCGGGTCGGTGACGGCAACCTGACGGCCAGCCCTGTCGTAGGTGTAACTGGTGGCCTGGGCCGTCGCGCCGGCGGCAGCCAATGCCGCCGCGATGCTTGCGGGGGTCGCATTGCCGGACTCGGTAAGCGCAATTCCCCGGTCAAAAGTGCTCGTGGATAGCGTACGGCCGACGGCATCGTAGGTGTAGCCGGTGACGACCAGCACCGTGTTGCCCGCGACCGTGGTCGGAACCAGGACATAGGCCACGCGGCCGTCGGCATCGTAGACATCGTAATTGGCGCGAGCGCTCGCGTCGGCGTCGCCTGCGGAAGCCAGCAGGCTCTGGACGGCATCTACCGCGGCCTGCCCGCCAGCCTGTATCACCGACGGATCCACCATGATGGATTGGGCATAAGCCAGCGTGGCGGTGACGCGGCCACTGGCGTCGTAGCGGGTTTCGATGACCTCACCTCGGGCGTCGATGGCGTAACGCTGCCGCCCATCGGCGTCGTAGACGAACGAAGTGGTCTGGTCATTCGACGAGGCCAGTGCAGCCACGTCCGTCGGCAGGTCCGCCATGTTTGCCAGCGGGGTCAACAGGCTTGCATAGGCGCGTGTGGCGACTACCCGGCCATCGGCGTCGTACCAGCGTTGGGTCACCGCGGCCAGGTCGTCGCCAGCAGGCGACAGCGTATAGACAAGTTCACCGGCCTCGTCGTACACGTTGCGAGTGACCAGGTTCAGTGGATCGGTGGTGCTGACCAGGCGTCCGTCGCCGTCGTAGGCATAGCTGGTGCTCAGCGCCAGACCAGCGGGATCCTGGGTGGTCTGGGCGAGCCGGCCGAGAGCATCGTAGGTGTACTGGGTGGTGACTGCGCCGTCGCCGGTACCCAACGTCTGGGTCACCACGTTGCCCTCGCCGTCGTAGGCCCAGGCAGTGGTCAGGTTGAGCGGATCGGACGATAGGGGGCCGATGCCGTAGAGTCCGTCGCTCGAACCCGTGCCCGCCTCGCCCGGATCCACCACCTGGGTCAACACGCGACCATCGGCGTCATACGTGAACACGGTAACCGTGCCGTTGGCGTCGGTGGTGCTGAGCTCGCGGCCTGCCCCATCGTATTGATAGGTCGTTGTCTGATTCAGGCCATCCGGGTCGACGACGCGGGAAAGCACGCGCTGGTCGGCGTCGTAGTAGGTGTCGACCGTATTTCCGCTGGCATCGGTGATCGTGACCTTGCCGTGGGCGTCGTCATGGCTGACGAAGGTTTCATTGCCCAGGGCATCGAAGCTCCCGGTGAGGCGACCGTCCCCGTCGTAGCTGTAGGTCGTGGTGCCGCTGGCGTTGGTTAGGCTGACCGTGTCGCCGAGGATATCGGTGACGGTGGTCACCGACACGCCTTCCGGAGTGGTAATGGTGATCGAACGCGCCTGTACGTCGTAGACGTACTGAGTCACCGCACCCATGGCGTCGGTCTGGCTCACCGTGCGACCAAAAGCGTCATACGTCGTCTGGGTTGTCCGGGCATGGCCGGCAACCGTGATGCTGCTGCCGACGACCTGGCCAAGCCCGTCGTAGCTGAATGTCGTAGTCACCCCATTGCCGTCCGTCGACGTCACCAGTCGGCCGAAGGCGTCGTAGGTGGCCGAGTGGGTCACGGCGAGTGCGGTACCGGCGGCGTCGATTTGCCCAACCTGATTGCCGACGGCATCGTACTGATAGGTGCTGATGCGGCTGTCATCGACGGTCAGTGGCTGGCCGGGAAGCGAAACTTGCTTCTGGGTAGCAACTACCTCGCCAAAGGCATCATAGGTGGTGGTCGTTGCATAGACGTCTCCGTCGATGATCGTCGCAACGCGCCCGTCGGCGTCATAGGCATAGGAGGTCTGTGCGTCCGGATCACCCGCGGCGCCCACCAGGCTTGCAGCGACTGTGGCCACCTGCGCCGCTGTTGCCACGCTGGGATCGAAATGAGTGGCATCGACCGTGCCGCTATGGTCGATCGCCAGCGGCGCACTGTGATGTAAGGTCGAAGTCAGTTCGCCGAAGGAATCATAGGCGTAGACGCAGACATCGCCCGACTGGTTCGGCGTGCCCGAGCCATCGGGTTGGCCCTGGATCGTGTAGTTCACCCGGCCCATCGCGTCGTAAAAATAGTAGAGCGTGTTGCCCGAGCCATTCGTGCTGGACGTGACTCGGCCATCGGCATCGAAGGTCTGGGCGGTGACCAGGTTTGCCGCGTCGGTCGACGATGTCTTTTCGCCGAAGGAATCGTAGGTGGCCGAGGTTTCGTAGGTTTTGCCCAACGAGATGGTGCTGGTGGTATCCACCTCTCCCGTCGCGTCGATGGTGTAGGTGTACTGCGTCACCGTGCCATCGGCGCCGGTGACCTGAGTGGCCCGTCCATCGGCGTCATATCGAGTCGTCGTGGTCTGGTCGCCCTGGATCGAGGCCAGCTGTGCGAGCAGGTCAGCGGACGTCTCGTTTCCGGTCAAGCCGCTCACTTGTGACGGCGTCAACGGTGCCGCATGGCGTGTCACCATTTCGATGTTGCCTGCCTGGTCATGGGTCCAGGTGGTGAGATAGCGGTCCGCGTCGATCGAGGCGGTCAACTGGCCGGTGCCATCGTAGAAATTCAGGGTGGTCTGGTCGCCGGCATCGGTGCCAGCCATGCCCTGCAGTGCCGGGACGGACGTCGACAAGCTCACCGAGCCGGCGTTCGGGATGGCGTTGGCGAACGCCACCACCTTCGCGATCTGGCCCAGCGTGTCGTAGGTATTCACCGTGAGGTAACCCGCCGCATCGATCTGTGCGACCGGGCGGTTGTCGGTGTCGTAGAAGTAGCTGGTGGTCCGATCCTGCGCCGATGGCGCCGGGGTTATCACTGTTGACGGCGCAGAAGCCAGCGCGCTCAACTGCTGCGCACTAAGTGGCGTCGCCCAATCGGTTTGGCGAACGACATTCCCTGCACCGTCGTACTCGCGCGTGCTTACGTACCCGAGCGGATCGACGACGGCCACGACCTGCCCCGCCTCGTCATAGACGGAAACAGCTGTACGATCCTGCGCCGAGCTGCTGGGCGTGTACGTGGCGGGAAAAGTGCTAGCAAGCGCGCCCGCCTGCAGCCATGCCGTACTCGTGGCGGCAGGCACGGTGGCCTGGTATTGAGTGGTGGCAACGACCTGCCCAGCCGCGTCATAGCGGTAGCCTGTCACTTCGCCGTCGGCGTCGATCGTGGTGCTCAGGCGCCCATCAGCGTCATAGAAGCGGAACGACGTCGCACCCGTCGGGTCGATCGTTGCTGCCGGCCGGCCAAGGGAATCGTAGAGGATCGTGGTGATTCGCCCCGACGTAGGTGCCGTACCCGTGCCGCCCGGACCCGTGCCGGTACCCACGTCGCCGCCTCCGGTTCCCGTGCCACCGTCGCCGCCATCGCCACCGTCCCCGCCCGTACCGGTCGACGTGTCGTACAGGGTGTCCAGCGTGGTCAGGGTGGGAGCTGCAGCCAATTGGGAGCGCTGGCTTTCAGTCAGGTCGGTGTCGTAGTGGCTGGTGCTGGTCAGCTGGCCCGTGCTGTTATAGCTTTCGATCGTGGTCTTGCCGCTGCTGTCCACCGATGCGGTGACCTGCCCTTGCAGGTTGTACAGCGTCAGGCTGACAAAATTCCCGCTGTCCGAAATATCCGTGAACAGCGCCGCCACGCCACCGTAGTAACCATGGCCCGCGGGCAAGGGCTCGCCATAATCCACGGAGGACATCTTGTGGCCATCGGCATCGTAGGTCATCACCACGACATGACCATCGGTGCCGATCGTGGCCAGCGCATTGCCAGCAGCGTCGTAGATCGTCTGCGAAACGCCATTGCCCTGCTGGATCGTCAGATCAGCCAGGATGCCGTCGATGGAGGGCGCCGTCGCAAGCTCCTGCATCTGGGCCGTGGTGAGGTGGTTGGTCACCGCTACCGTGTTGAGCGGATGGCCGTCGCTGTCGTTGGTGATCAGGGTGACAGCGCCGTTGACGGCGCTGGCGATCAAATAGCCGTTGGCGTCGTAGGCAGACACGGTGATCTGATCAGACGCGCCCGGCGTCACCAGCGCCTGCAGCTCGGCCAGGGTCTGGTTCTGGGCGAAGCTGGCCATCTGGGCGGCGGTCAGCTGGGCCGCGTACTGAACCTTGGAAAGCTGGTGACCCGAAGCGTCGTAGCTCATCACGGCGACATTGCCCAGGGTATCGACCGTGGCGAGCAGATTGCCGGCAGTGTCGTGGATCTGATAGTTCGTCACGTCCGAGGACGAGGGCGATACCGCCGCCTGGATTGATGCCGCCGTCGGCTCGTCAGTGATCGCCGACTGCTGAGCCGTCGTCAATGCGGTGGCGTAGGCCGTGGTGGACTGCAGATACCCGTTGGCATCGTAGATATTGATGGTGACGTGGCCAGAGCCATCCACCGACGCCACCAGGTGGCCTGCGTCGTCATACGCGTGGACGATGGCGGTGGATGGGTCGCTTGTCGGTAGCGCCGTCAGTACTTGCGATAGCGTCGGCGAGCCGCCAAGGGAGTTCATCGCGGTGGTGGTCAGGGGCAGGCCGTACGTGCGATCGACCAGCTGGCGGCCATCCGCATCGTAAGACCATGTCTGCACGCTTCCCGTGGGCGAGACGGTCGCAACGATGTTGCCCGATGCGTCGAACACCGACCACGTGGAACCGCTCGGCGTCGCCCCGGAAACCAGGGTCTGCAGCGAAGTCGCGCTGGGAGCCTGGTAGAACGTATCCAATGCCTGGCCCGCAACAGGCGTGTACGACGTGACCTGCGTCGCATGACCAGCGCTGTCGTATTGATAGCTGGTCAGGACGCCCTGCCAGGCGCCATCGACGAACTGGGAAACCAGGGTGGTACTGGGCGCCCCGTTGCTGGCATACGTGATGTAATCGTAGGCATTGCCAGACACTGCCGTGCCCGCGGCCGGCAGCGTGCTGTTCAGCGTGGCCTGGCTCGGCGCTGCGACCAGCGCATCGAATTGCGCTGCCGTGAGCTCCGTGCCGATGTGCTCGACCATATATGGCCGGCCCTGGCTATCGAAGGTGGTCAGGGTGACCTGCTCGGTGCTCGCACTGCCGCCCGCGATCACCGCAACGACGCGGCTGGAGCTATCGTAGATCTGGACCGAGCCATAATCGGACGAACCTGATACCAGGTAGCTGTTGAGCTTGTTGGTGGTCGGGTTGGAGGCCAGGGCAGCGGCCTGGGCCTGGGTCAGCGGCGTGGCGTGCGTGATCGTGCTGAGCAGGCGACTGGCAGTGTCGTAGCTGTAAACGGTGAACTGGGTACCGTTGCCGTCAACGCCATTGACCGGCGTGCCGACGGCAGCCAGGCGATCGTGGTCGTCGTAGATCCAGAAGCTGGTCTGGTCGTAGGCCGATCGCGTGACCGTGGAATTAATCTTCGACTGCGTGTCGTTGGCCAACAGCCCGGCGACTTGCGCAGCCGTCAACTGCGTGTTGTACACCGTCTGCGTGGTGACCTGGCTGTTCTGGTTATAGGACAGCGTGGTGATCTGGCCGCCGTACGACATCGTGGTCACGCCATTCGTCGTCGTGTATTGGGCGACGGGCATGACGGTGGCAATGATGGAACTGCTGCTGTCGCGCAGATACAAGGTGATTTGGTCTTGCGGCGTGCTTGTTACCGTGTCGCGAATATCGGGGAGGCTAGGCTCGGTACCGATGTTCGCCAGCTGCGCTGCGGTGAGCAGCGTGGCATGCACGTCGATCGACGTGAGGTTATTGGCATAGTCGAAATTGTAGGTCGTAACCTGCCCGTCGGCAGTCACCGTGGCGTATAGGTTGCCGTCGTCGTATACCTGGATGTAATTGCTACCAGTACCACCTGCGTTGATATCCGCCTGTAATGTCGTCAGCGAGGGCGAGTTGACGAGCGTGTTTCTCTGCGCTGTGGTCAGCGGGGTTGCGACCACGGTTTTGGACGCAAGCTGCCCGTTGCCGTTGTAGTAGAAGAGGACGACGTTGCGGTTGGCATCGACCGTGGCGATCACGCGTTCGTTCGCGTCGTACAGCGTCAGGGAAATCTGGTCCGATGCGTTGGTCTTCAGGTCCGCCTGCAGCGCGGAAAGCGTGGGAGTGTTGCCCAGGCTTGTGCGCTGCGCCGCCGTCAAGGTTTTGAAATAGATGCGCTGCTGAGTGACGTTGCCGGCGGCATCCCGTGTGTATTGGGTTGCGACGTTGTTCGGCGCGACCGTGGCTGCCAGGCGGCCGTTGCTGTCGTACACCCACAGTGTGATTGCATCGGTGCTGGTGGTGGTAACGACCGACTGGATCTGGGCCAGGGTCGGCGCGTTGCCGAGGCCGCTCATCTGCGACGCGGTCAACGCGGTGGTGTAAACGGTGGAATAGACTTCGTTGCCATTGGCGTCAAAGCCGTTCACGGTCACCATGCCGTTGGCGCCAACGGTAGCCAGCTGATGGCCGCTGCCATCGAACACGGTGCGTGTGGTGGCGTCGCCCGCGGCGACGCCGACGCTTGGAAGCCCTGACGGGTAGCTCGTGCCGAGCGAGCGGTCGTTCAACCAACCACTGGTATCCACGGCGGTGGCATAAACCGTCTGCGTCGTGCGGTTGCCCTGGGCATCGTAGAGGTAAGCGGTCTCCACGCCGGTCGGGCTCACGGTTCCGGCAACCCGGCCCTGGGCATCATAGAAGGTGTAAGTTGCCGCGTTGCTTCCATCGATGGACACAACGACGCGGCCATTGGAGTCGTAAAGAATGGTCGAATCGACCACCAGGGTGCCGCCGCTATCCTGGGTCTCATCGAGCATCACGACATTGGTCGCCCCACTGCCGGGCGTGCCCGTTCCCTGGATCACGCTGATCAGCTGACCGGCACTGTTGCTGAACTTCGACGTCACCAGGCCATTGGCCTGGTAGATCGCCACGCCATTGTGGGCATCGTCGTAGATATAGGTGGTGGTATTACCCAGGGCATCGGTGGTCGCCAGGATGCGGCCCATACCGTCATAGGCGTAGCTGGTCTGCTCGCTGACCGTGCGATCCTCACCTCGCAAGATGATCGACTGGCGCAATTGACCCTGCGCGTCGTAGACCGTCTTGTGGATGACGGTGCCGTCGTCCATCACGCCAACGCCCGAAGCGTCCACCGTGTCGTAGCTGATCTGCTGCAGCAGTTGGTCGCTGGCCGAATAGCTGTTGTCGACGCGGCTCATCAGGCCCAGCTTGGATTGCACGGCCGGGCTGGCGACCCAATCGGTAAGATCCTGCGCCGCGGGCGGGTTGCTCGCCGAGTAGCTGCTGGTATCGAAGTTGACGCCTCGATAGGCGACGGTGCTGGCCAGCACCGTCGCCCCGTTCAGCCCGGCACCGTAGATGTTCTGGATAACCGTGCCGGTCGGGTCGATGGTGAATTGCACGCGTTCGCCGGCATCGCGGACGAGATACGTGGTTTCCGCGCCGCCTGGCGCTACGTAGTCGGTGTCGCCGGGTTGGCCCTGTGCCTCTACGGTCCAGGTGGTGGTCGAAATCACCTGATCGGCAGCGTCATAGGTGTAGGTCACGACCTGGCCGGCACCGTTCTCCGACTGCACGAGGTTCCCGTGCGCATCGTAGGCGTAGGTGGTGAGGTTACCGCCGCCGTCCATCGCGCTGGTGAGGTTGCCTTCGGCATCGTAGGTATAGCTGGTGACGGGCGATGAGCCGTTGACCGCGGGCGACGTCACCGAAGCAAGGTTGCCATTGGCATCAAGCGCATAGACCCAGGCGTTGCCCTTGCCGTCAGTCAATGTGGTCTGGCCACTGGCATAGGTCAGGCTCGTCGTCGTCGCAGCGGATCCGGTACCCGTGGTGATCGAGGAAACCTGGAAGTCGCCGGCGGCATCCTGGGTATAGCCGTAGCTCACCACCGTGCCATCCGACTGGCTGACGCTGCTGACGCGCTCGCTTGAACCGTCATAACCGTAGGTCGTGCGGTAGATCGCGGCGCTGCTTTCCGAATCGGAATCGAGGTTGGTGGTGACGGTGGCCAGGCGACCGAGCGAGTCGTAGCCATACCAGACCTGCTCCCGCGTTACCGGCTGGCCGCCACCCGCAGGGGTGGCAGTGACGGTGAGGCTGGCAACCCGACCCGAGCTGTCATAGCCGACTGTCAACATGTCGCCATCGGCGGCGTGGATCTGGGTCAGCAGGCCGTTGTTGTAGCTGAAGCTGAAGCTGGCGCCGGTCTGGGTGTTCGATAGCGAGATCAGCTCACCGCTGGCGTTGTAGACCTCGTGTTGAAGGTTCGAACCTTCGGTCCAGGTCCACTGGGCGGACGACCCGCTCCAGGCCAGCGTATCCTCGGTACCCGCCTGGTCCTGGCTGACGTAAACGCCACGGGCGGCGTCGTAGGTGTACGTCGTCGTGCTGCCATCGGCGTCCGTCCGGACCACCGTACTGCCGGCGGTATCGAGCGTGCCCGTTGCCGTGCCGACGCTTTGCGAGAAGCCGAACCGCCAGTCCTGCCCGGCCAGCTGGCCCTGGCTGTTGTAGGTGCGGGTGAACGACAACTGGGTGCCGGCGAAGACCAGGCCCTGGTCGTTACCCTGCAACACCAGGTTACCGTTGGCCAGGTTGACGTAACCGGCAGCGTTACCCTGCCCGACCTGCGCAGATCCTCCAGACGATCCACCCAGCTTCTGCAGCGAGGTGTTGTCCAGACCCAGACCATTGCCTGCGATCACTGCGACCATCGAGTTGTCCCCTGGTTTGTGCGCTTGCCCGGCGTCATGCCGGACGTCTCTATGCGCTAATCCAGGGGGCGGGGAAAAAGTTTAGGGTTGAGCGCCCGAAGGTGATCGAAACTTCTTGCGAATCGAAGCCGCCGCGAGGGGATCAGCTGGAGGGGCCGCCGACGCCGTGCGCGCCAGAAGGTCGAACACCAGGCCGGCGAGGTCGTTCGCGTAACCTGCCGGGTCGAATACGCCAGGCGCACCTCGTGCGTGGCGAAGCCTCGCGCGAACGCTGTCACGCCAGGCTGGATCACGGGCAAAGCGCGTGGCCTGGGCGACGAATGCCTCGTCGGTCGCCACATTGCAATCGTCCAGGCCAAGATGGTGATTGAGGCTCCCCGCCACGCGGGCGGCCATCACTTCACCGGGACGGGTGAGTACCGGCACCCCCATCTGCAGGGCATCGGAGGAAACGGTATGCCCGTTATAGATTTCAGTGTCCAGGACCATGTCCACGTGCCGGTAGTGGCCCAGGTAGGACAGGTACGGCAACTTGGGCCGGAAGACGAGACGGTCCGGGTCCACGCCACGCCCGGCCGCCAGGTGTCGAAGGCGATCCGCTCCGCGACCAGCGGGCTCAAGAAGCCAAAGCACGCTCTCCGGCACCTGAGCCAGGACATCAAGCATGCGGGCAAAACTGCGCGGTCCCATCTTGGTCGGCTCGTTGAAGCAGCCGTATACCAGGCAAGCTTCGGCGGGCAGACCGCAGGCAACGCGCTCCGGCGGACTGGGCACCTTCTCCGGGGGCGAGGTGGGCTGGTAGCAACGCGGCAGGTAGGCGACCGATTCGCTGAAAGCATCTTGTTGATCCGGCGGCACGATGAACCGATCCACCACGATGCCGTCGAACCATGGCGCACCGGTGGTGCCTGGATAGCCTAGCCATGCCAGTTGGATCGGCGCGGCCCGATAGGAGAAAATCTCCGGTCGCCCGCCGTCGGCCCATCCGTCGACGTCGATCAGCACGTCCAGCCTCAGCGTCTGGACAAGCGCTGCGATGGAAGCTGCAGATGCCGACGAAACATCATGGATGCCGGCATAGTCCGCTGAATCAGGTACCCAGGCGGAGCCTGGAAACATTCTCGTCGCAAGCAGGTGGACATCGAACGAATGTGCCTGCAGCGAGGCAAGCATATCCCCTGCGAGTACCGTTACGGCGTGAGGCCCGAATCCTGAAGAAACGAAACCGACCTTCAGGCGAGACGATGACCCATGCCCAGGCGGGCGGAACGGGAGCGCGGCCACAGGCTTCAAAGACTTGATCCGCCCGATTGCGCAATCTCTTTGTTGCAGCGCCGTACCCGATTGAAACAACACCGACCACGGATGAACGTTGGAATCACCCGTGGCGATTGCTTGAGCCAACTGGGCCTCGAGCAACGGCAATTCGTCCCAATCGCAAGCCGAGCGCTTGAGGTCGATCAAGGCCTGGACGATCACGACGGAGGCTGGTTGACTGGCGTGACAGCCCGCCAGGGCGCCGATGGCCACTTCAACACTCTTCAGGCTTCTTAGGATATCGATCGCCATGGAGACGATCGTTGAGTCCCCGCTGGACTGTTCAGCTGCTGAAATTGCCGCGGCCGCCGCTTTATCCTCCATGCCCATGGCCATGGCCGACGCGGCGGCGGCCACCTGGACGAGAGCATGCCGCGGGTTTTCCGCAAGCAGGGATTTGGCTTCAACCCAAGCCTCCTCGGAACGACCCGTCTTAGCCAGCGCCATGACCAGGTAAGCCCTGGCCCCCACAGCTGCCCGATCGGTTGCCGCTTCAGCAAATGCATTCACAGCTTCGGAGAAGCGCCCACTGGCGAATGCGACACGGCCCTTATGGTAAAGCGCGGCGACGCGAGTGGCAGCTTGCTGTGGTGGGTTTGCTGACGTTTCTGGCCCAGTCTCAATCGCCATCGTGTTGCGGGCCATCCCCACCGTGCGGTTTCGTTGCCTTGCAGGATGACTCCTGCATTGGCAGACATCAACAAGTCCGCATGGCCCCCACGCGCGCGTTGAGAGCCTGTACCCAATGCGGTGCTCTAGTCGACCCGCACATGCGGTGAAAATCCCGGCACCTTGAACGTCGGCACAGGCAACGCCCCGTCCGCGGCCTTCACGACGCCAGTCTGGACAACGATGTCGCCGGCCTTCGGCGAGGCGGCGAGACCGGAAGGGGAATAAATCAGGCATGCCAGCGATAGCGACAATGCGGCTGTGATCGACCCAGGCGGATACCTGCGCTGCATACGTCAGCCTCCCTTGGGGATGGCGTAGCTTCCGGGAGGGGACTTCTTCGTGTCAAGGCACTTTCGCCAGGTATGAAGAGCCACCGGCGGCGTCCGATTTGTGACCTTGTCAGGACGCGTGAACCCTTGACACGAAAAAGACCATTCCAAAGAACAGAAGCAGGTAGATAGCAAAGAAGACCAGCATGGCGTCGGACAATCTGGACAGGTAGCTATCGTTGAGCGTCCTATGTTCACGCGTGACCAGGAACCTCATGGTTGCCCAGCTGCTAGCGACGCTGTTTCGCAGGAACAGCGAGGGCCTGCCCATGGCCGCGTACTTTTCTGGATGCGCTGCTTCAAGGCGATTGAAGAGCAGCTTGATCATCACGAACCACATGATGACCATGCCAAAGAGGACAAAAAACGGAACGTCTGGAAATGTTTGAGGAGCCATGCGTATCGCCTTAAACCAGAAACCATCGCAGCGGGGGTTGCCAGGTCGTAAAATGCGTGGTCGCCTTATCTGGCGCCTATCGATTGCCTTATGACGTTACGGAACGCATCGATGTCTTCGTGCGCAGCAAAGAATCGCTTGGGGACGATCTGGAACATATGGTCGGAGAGGTACAGAAGGAAAACGCTCTTGCCTTCCTTCCACTTGAGGTAGTCACTCCACGGCTTCACGCTATTGCCCTGTTCCGTGCGCGCTGCCACGCCGGCGCTCGTGACCATCATGCTGATCTCGTGCCGGAAATCTTTCCTCTGGGAATAGCTCCGACGAACTTTTCTCGGAACCCAGACAAAGGCGATGAAGGCCAGGTACGCAAGGAGGCCCGGCAAGATCCAAATCGTTGGATCTGTCAACGATTGACGACCCCCGGCAAACGAGTCCGCCATGGCGAAAACAACCAGGCCAAGTAGCAAAATGCCGACCCACGCCAAAGAGCGTCTCGGTCGCGCGTGAACCCACTGCGCAGCCATCAAATCCTCGACGGCAATTCTTCCCTTTAGCTCCATGGCCCCCGCCCTTGCTTGGAGATCGAAGCCTAGCTCCACGGCTCTAAAAAGTGAACCTGGCTCATTTCCCTCAGGATACGAGGCCGTTTGCTGCAGGTAGAAGCCAACTCGTTGGCCCCTATATCCACAACAGGAAGCGGACCTTGACGTTGACCCATCTTCGTCCAATCTTTGGCCCACGCGATGCCGAATCTATTCCCGATAGCTAGACCACGCTAGCCAAAGGCATGAGGCGCAGGCTACCGACCAAAAGAAAATGATGAACCAGTACTGCGACGCCTGCGTTGCCTTCTGGTATGCGGTGCCCAGAATTGTTTGGCCAATCCCGAAGACGTATCCATTCTTGAGGCCAGATGCAACTCGAGATCCGGTCAATAGCGCGCCCACTGCGCCGAGGAAGATTTTAAAGTACCGCTTAAACGTGTCTTGCATCTGCGGCCGCCTTTTGAGTCGGATGTGGACATCAATCCGAAATATCGCATTCATTGGCATCTAGCTGATAATCCACCGCGCTTCGATCGATAATCACGTCAAGATCGCAGTGCTTCATCGGCCCTGCCGCGAGCCGATCCGCAATGACTTGCGCCACGGCATCGGTATTGCTGGGGGTTATCGAATAGTGGTGGGAGCGCAGGTAGAAGAATATGTAGTTTTGAAGCTCCCACGACACGCGCTTCCAGGGCACCCTCCTCCATGCATTGTTCGCATCTTCGGCCACCGAGATACTCCCCTAGCCCTCTGGCGTGGAAGCAAGGACTGGACCAAGGCGGGTTTTCGCTTCGTTTGTGCAGGCTGGTATCTGTCCGCGGACGGGGTGAACCGGACAACCGGACGCAAGGTTTCACCCTGTCGACACAAGGGCGGTCTTCAGAGCTAGCCGGAAAGAGAATCAGTCGTTATCGGAGTCCGCCGTCGCGACGCGCGTACGAAGGGCTTGCACCCAGTACGGCGCCCGCGTGCATTCCTCACGCATGTGCTCGATTTCCGACTTCCAGCGCCCCAGCTCCTCGCGCGAACGGGCCACTCTAAGCACGTGATGAACCAGGTCGTTGCGCCGTTCGCGGATGCGCTTTAGACGCCGTAGCCAGCGACGGAACTCCACCAGTGTCGTGTCGCGTCGCTCGTACAAGTCTTGCACCAGTTCGTGCAGTATCGCCAACTGGTTGGTGAAATTGAGGCGGCGCAATAGCGGCTGGGAGGCAGTGGGACTGGCGTCCGGAAGGCAGGCGGCGATGCATGATTCCAGGCACGATTCGATGCGTGCAGATAGCACCATGACTTCGCCGACCAGGGCGTAGAGTTCGCTTTCTTCCGTGACTGGCATCGATGCTCCGGGCGGTGCGCCACCCTCCCGATGGAGAGTGGCGGCGTGCCGGGTTCGAAAAACCGTGAAACGCCAAACGGTCTGGGCATGGCCCACACCGGCACGCCGCCAAAAGGCGACGCACAGACGCCGCGAGTTTGTCGCGACGCCGATTGGCGTTTCAAACGGGTTTTCGAAGCCCGGTTACCTCGACCGAGGCAACCCTGTGATGGTGCCCGCCGCGACGCTGGCAGTCGATAGTAAGCGTCTCAAAGTTCGGGAACGCTTCCTATCGCAGCATGCTCAATCTGCCCGCAAGTTCAGTTACCCCGCTAAGGACAACGGTCCAGAGGTGTAGCGCACATCACGTCCACTATGTCTTCTGACCCTTAGGAACAAAGAGGAATCTGCGGGCACCCACGATCGCCATCCACAAAGCGATACCAATCTCTCCGATCGAGGCTGGCAGCATCACGAAACCCGGTACGTCGTACTGCGGAAAGAGGATGTCCGCAATGAAGATGATCAAATAGCCAATGCAACCCAGCATCAGGAAGATGCCTAGAAACTTGGGAAGAAAGCCAGACTTGAACACCAGGTAGCCGAACGGAAGCAGCCAGAGTCCCCAAAAAATTTGGGCGATGATCAGCCCGTTGCTGTAAGAGGCCAGTGACGATTGCGCACGGGCATACGTCTGATCGGCGGTGAACGCATGCTGATGGGACGCCTCTTTTATCAACGTCAGCACATCAAGCTGGTTCACTATGGCAATGATGTCGATCGGCACAGCGACAACGGCAAGAGCCACCATCAGAACGGCCATAGGCCTGTTGACTGGGCAGAGCAATTTATACAAGACAAGGGGTAGTACGAGGAAGGCCACGTGGGCGACCACGCCAGCGACAATACCCAGCCGGAACAGGGATTCCGATGCCACGATATGGTTGAACGTGGCCGCGGCATCGCCACGAACCATGACGTGCGACGGCACGTACAGGAGGCTGAATATTCCGGTCACGATGTTGACCAGATAAGCGAGGCCTGCCGTTCGTGCAGTCTTGTTTATTGAGTCCATATTCGTTGCCCCTAGTAACGTAACGCTTCAAGTGCGGACGATATCGATACCCAGAGCCGCAAGGTCATTCGTGGCCGATGCCGGCGTATGGTGCTCCACCACGAGCGTCGTGGCCATCGTTGCCGTGCCGATGACGAAGGGTGAGGCGGCGTTGAGCTTTTCGTGCGATGCAAGCACCACCACCTCGGCCGCGTGCGCGGCGAAGGCGCGTTTCACCAATGCTTCTTCCAGGTCGCCTGTGCTTAGGCCGGCTTCGGCATGCACACCCGTGACGCCCATGAAGTAGATGTCCGCACGGATGTCGGCGATGGCCTGTATCGCAGCGGCACCCACCGACACCATCGAGTGCTTGAACAGACGGCCGCCGATCATCACCACCTCGATGTGCGGGTGGTTCATCAGTTCGACGGCGATGCTTGGGCTGTGGGTCACCACGGTGGCCTTGAGCGACAGCGGCAACTCCCTGGCCAGAACGACGCAGGTGGTTCCGCCATCAAGGATGACCACCTGGCCAGGTTGCACCATCCAGGCGGCGCGGCGGGCGATGGACAACTTTTCCCCCGGATTGATTGCCTGACGTTGCACGAAATCGCCCGTGGCGGGCGAGGCCGGCAAGGCGCCACCGTGCACTCGCTGCAGGCGGCCTTCGGCGGCCAATTCCCGCAGATCCCGGCGAATGGTGTCTTCGGACAGGCCGAATTCGCCGCTAAGCGCCTTGGCCACAACCTGCCCATCCCGCTCCAGGCGGGACAGGATCACTTGCTTGCGTTGGGTGGTCAACATGGATTTCTGCACGAAAATGATTGACGTTGCACGAAACTGCACGATACGCTCCCTCCCCCTGCTTGTCCACGGGAGTTCGCCATGATTTCCACCACCGCCGACCGCGTGCGCGTGATCGACACTCAGGTGCTGTCAAACGACTGGTACCTGCTGAAGAAAACCGTGTTCGACTTCCAGCGTGCCGATGGCAGCTGGCAGCGTCAGCAGAGGGAGACTTACGACCGTGGAAACGGCGCCACCCTGCTGCTTTATCAACTGGCATCGCGTCGGGTGGTGCTTACGCGCCAGTTCCGCTTCCCTGCCTTCGTCAACGGCCACCACGGCATGCTGGTGGAAGCCTGCGCGGGCCTGCTGGACCAGGCTACGCCTGAGGAGCGCATTCGCGCCGAAGTGGAAGAAGAAACCGGCTACCGCATCGGCCGGGTACAGAAGGTGTTCGAGGCTTTCATGAGCCCCGGCTCGGTCACGGAGAAACTGTACTTCTTCGTCGCCGCCTACGACGCCTCGCACAAGGCCGGCGACGGCGGCGGCCTGGAGGAGGAAGGCGAGGATATCGAGGTGCTGGAAATTCCCTTCGACGAGGCCATGGACATGGTCCGCCGCGGCGAGATCGTGGATGGCAAGACGATCATGCTTTTGCAGCACGCGGCATTGTACATTTTTGGGCCTGCGGTATAGATCATTTCGCAGAGCGTCGGGCGGCGGCACTAGGCAAGATTGGAAACGATGGCGCGTGAGGCCAACTACTGCTTGGGCGAATGTATGCTTTCATCCATGTGCACCCTGTTGACTCCCGCCTCCGCCAGCGCGCGCAGTCGTACCGCTAATTTCGCCAGCTCCGTGCTCAGGATGTCGGGCATGACGATGTCGAAATCATAGCCAAGCCCCGCAAGCTGACGCGCAAACCAGCCCATGTCGCTATCGCTGGCACTGCTTCGCAGCAGCACTCCGTTGTCCACTGGTTCGAATAAGCCGATCGCCGGAGTGAACGAGCGCCGCGCAGTATCAAGGTCCGTACGCAGCACCACTTCGATCGCGCGGCCGTGTGGCAGCGTGGCGATGTTGCGCAGCAGCTGAGCAAGGGGATCGAAGCCCTGCGGACGCTGGAAGGTGATTTCCAGCGCCTGCACGCCAGCCACGCGATCCACCCGGAATGAGCGCAGGTCTTGCCTCAAGTGGCACATGCCCACGGCGTACCAGGCTCCTGCACGCCAGGCCAGGCCGTAGGGATCGAAATCGCGCTCGGTTTTCCCACCGCCGGGAGCAAGGTACCCCAGGTGTACGCGCAGGCGCGACTGCGCGGCGGCAATCAGCGTCATCAAGGCGGCATTGCTCGCCGGCGTACTCAACGTGGGCAGGTATTCAAGTTTTACCGTGTCGGTGATGGCTCCGACCTGCCCTTTCAGCCGCTCCGGCATCACGCGCGCGAGCTTGGCGTGCGCGCTCTCCAGAGCTGGCGCACCCTCGGCAAGACCCAGCCCGCGCGCCGCCACCATACCCACCGACAGCGCCACCGCTTCGTCGTTGGTGAACATCATCGGCGGCAGCTTGAAGCCTGCCACCAGCATGTACGCCCCGTGCCGTCCGCGCTCGGTGGTGATGGGAATGCCCAGATCCTCCAGCGTGGTCATATAGCGGCGCAAGGTACGCACATCCACGCCCACACGCGCCGCCAGCGCCGGCCCGCTCATGCGGCCGTGTGCCTGGAGCAATTCCAGGACGGCAAGTACGCGGGTGGTGGGAGCGGCCATGGCGCGATTCTAGGCCTGAATCAGGACGGAAACTGTCCTGTTTATCGCCTAGTGTCCTTCCAGACGGGGCGGGGGCCCCGCATCCAAGGATATCCACGTGAAACTTTCCACCGCTATCGGCTCGTGCCTGCTTGCCGCCATCACGCTTCCCGCCAGCGCGGGCGCCCCGGCCAAAACGGCAAGCGTGCCGATGGACACCGTGGCGCACCTCAACAATTACCAGGCCATCGAATTTCGCCGCTATGTCACCAAGGACGGTGAGCGGGCGCACTTCATTGCCTATTTCGATAGCTATTTCCCCGAAGCATTCGAACAACTCGGTGCGATGGTATTCGGTCAATTCGCCGACAGGGGAAATCCGAATCATTTCACCTGGCTGCGCGGCTTCCACGATATCAGCGCGCGGCCGGTGGTAAACGCTGCGTTCTACTATGGCCCGTTGTGGCGCGAACACCGCATCAAGGTCAACGCCATCCTTCCCGACAGCGACAACGTGATGCTGATGCGGCCGCTGCATGCAGACCAGGACATCACGGTGCTACCTGCGGTGGATCCGGTGCTGGAACCGAAGGGTGCCGGCGGCGTGGTGGTGGCGCAGATCTTCCCGGTGAAGAAGGGCAGCGAAGATGCCTTCGCGGCGAAGGCGGAAGCGGCGTTCAAGAGCTATGCGATGGAAGGCGTGCATCCGGCTGGCATCCTGGTAACGCTGGATGTACCCAACAATTTCCCTCAGTTGCCCATTCGCACCGACGGTCCCTGGCTGGTGTGGCTGGGTGTGGTGCGCGACGACGCAACGCTGTCGAAGCATCTGGCTCCGAAACTCGACCAGGTGGAACATGAGCTTTCTGCCACCGGCCTTACACGAGGGTCCGTCGAACGCCAGGTCATGGACCCCACGCCACGCTCACGCCTGCGCTGGCTGGACCAGGCACATTGAAGCAGCGGCCATGACCGATACCAGCCACCTCTGGCTATTCGTACCACTGGCCTTCGGCATTATCGTGCTGCCAGGCGTGGACATGGCCTTCATCGTCGGCAGCGCGATCACCGGTGGCCGCTCGCGCGGCATGATGGCGCTGGCGGGTATCGCCAGCGGCGGCGTGTGCCACGTAGTGATGACCTCGCTGGGCATTGGCGTGCTGGTGAAGGTGATGCCCGGCGCCTTCAATGCCTTGCTGATTGCTGGCGCTGCCTATATCGCCTGGATCGGCGTGAGCCTGCTGCGCAACCGCCGCGGATTGGCCTTGCAGCCGGACCAACACGTTCGCGACGACTGGGCCACGTTCCGCCAGGGGCTCGCCACCAGCTTGATGAACCCCAAGGCCTACCTGTTCATGCTGGCCGTATTCCCACAATTCCTGCGCCCGGAATATGGCGGCGTATGGATCCAGGCACTGATTCTGTGGCTGGTGATCGCCGGCAACCAGTGCATCGTGTACGGCGGCATGGTGTTGCTGGCAGGGCGCGTGCGCGGCTGGCTGCAGGGAAAGCCTGGCGCCAGCGTACTGGCGGCGCGGTGTGTCGGCGTGCTGCTGGTAGGCACCGCCATGTTCACCGGGCTTACCGGCTGGCAGCGCATCTAGGTCGCCGTTTCGGCATTTGTTCACACGTGTAATCAGTGCTTGACAACAACGTTTACAAGTGTGATCGTTTGCCCACCGAAGAAGGGTGGACGACATGATCAGCGATGCCGAAGCGGTATTGATGCACGCCTTATGGGCGTCTTCGCCCATGACGACCGAGCAACTGCTTGCGCAGGTTGGAGAGAACCAGGGCTGGCAGGAAGGTACGGTCAAGTCGCTGTTGAACCGCCTGCTCAACAAGGGCGCGATCAGTGCCGAGCGCGAGGGCCGCCGCTACCTCTATTCTCCCGTGCTTACCCGCGACGACTACGTCACGCAGCAGAGCACCAGCCTGCTCGACCGGCTCTTCGGCGGTCGCGTGGCGCCCTTGGTCGCGCATTTTTCCGAGCACAGGAAACTGTCGGCGCGGGACAAGGCCCAGCTGCGTAAGCTGCTCAGGGAGCTTGGCGATGAATAGCCTTGATCTGCTGCGGCAAGCCGCGTTCGCGGCGGGCATGTTCACCGCCAGCGTGGCGCTGGTGGCTTTGCTTCGCCCTCTTTTCCGCCGTTACTTCGGCGCCATCCGCGCCTGGCAATTATGGGCGCTCCCTGTGCTGGCCCTGCTTGGCGCTGCATTTCGTCCGCTGGGCCTGCATGTACCGGTGGCCCAGGCGCCATGGTTCGTCGCAGCCACGACCGCCATCGATATCCCGAGTCTGTCGGGGACGGAAGGGTCGGAGCACGATTATGCGCTCCTGGCCTGCCTGCTGTGGCTGGCCGGCGCGGCCTTGTTCGTCGTTGCGTCCGTCATGCTTCAGCGGCGCTATCGCCGCGGTATGCGCGAGGCAACGCCCCATGCCCACGATGGCCCATGGCCGGTGATGCTTGCCGCACGCGGCGACATCGGGCCCGCCGTGGTGGGCGCGTTCCGCCCGACGATTGTCCTGCCCGCCGACTTCCACCAGCGTTATTCCCCCCGCGAGCAAGAACTCGTGCTGGCCCATGAGGAAACCCATGCCGTCCGCCGGGATGGCCTGTGGTTGCTGCTGGCGCACGCGGCCGTGGCCGTGATGTGGTTCAACCCCGTCGCCTGGTGGGCGCTTGGCGCCTTTCGCCGGGATCAGGAGCTGGCCTGCGATGCCATGGTGCTCGCCCACCGCCGGCAGGATGCGCGTGTCTATGCCGGCATCCTGGTCAGGAGCCATCGGCTTTCCGCCCTGCGTTTGCCGGTCGGCAACGCGTGGGGTTCGTACCACCCCCTCACTGAGCGCATCGCCATGTTGAAGACCCAGCAAACGCGCCCCCTCGGACGCATCAGTGGCCAGATCCTCCTGGCCGCAACCGCGATGATCGTCACCAGCGCGGCATTCACCACCACCGCACCGGCACCGGCGTCCACCACGGATAGCCTTTACCAGATGTCGCTGGCCATCACACTTCACGACAAGGTCGTGGCCACGCCGAAGATCTGCCTGCACGCCGGAGAACCCGGCGCGATTTCAGGCGGCGAAACCGATGCCAACGGCCACCCGCTTTGGACACTCGCCATCACCACCACGCCCGTCGCTGGCGATACCATCAAGGTGAACCTGCGCGGCAACATCCGCAACGCAAAGGGCAAGTACGACACGGTATTTCCCAGCGTGCAGACCCAACTGGGCAGCCAGGGCAGCTGGAATTTCAGCGAGCTCGACGGCCGACCGCAAGTGTCGATCACGACGATCGCCGGATGCCCGGCGGCTGATGAGGCGCGGAAAGGTTAGTCGGCGCGAGGGCCCGGAGACGTCAGGCGAGTGCGATCGACTCGTGCTCAACCGCTATCACGCCGTTGACCAGATAGATGTACGTCGTACCCGCCTGCAACGCCGGTGACCAATAGTTGATGTTCCCGGCGCTGGAGTTGTCCTCCATTGCCAGGAAATCCATATTCTGGGTGAACTGCTTCACTCCCTTGAAGAGCAACGTCAGCTTGGTTCGTGTGTTGGGCGAGATGCCAACGAACGCGCGAACGGAGACAGCAACCTCCCGCGTCGTCGGACGAACCTCCACCCCGGTGAGTTGTGCATCATGAAGTTCCAGGTCTTGGGCAGGAAACACGGGCACACTCCGTTCGTTGGAAACGGATCATGAATCTAGCACGCGGACTCATACCGGGCGCGTCAGCGCCCGGACGCCGCCGCCTTTATCTTCCCCTCAAGATCCTGATACCCAGGCGCCGCCACGTCTTCAATCTTCAACGATGTGGTGACATTGCCCTGCACGATGAGCGATACCTTGCCCAGGCCACCGCCGACACCCGTCGTCCAGGAAGCAATGGCGATCGTGTTCGGGCCGTGCGCGTGCAGCAGGCCCGCCGGCAGCTCGAACTCGTGTTGCGGACCTACATCGGAGATGTAGCGGCCTACCTGCCAGCCGTTGACGAAGATCAACGCACGGTATGGGCGCTCGGATGCATCCTCGATCTCCAGGGCGATGGGAATATCCTGCCCGGGGGGAAGGTCGAGGGTGACATTGGTGCGATACCACTGCACGCTGGCCTCGGTCGCCGTCGAGGGCAGCGTTGCATCCTTCCAGGTCTTGTCATCGAAACCGGGCAGCGGCCAGCCCATGCGCTCGCCGTAAAGGCCGCCGTTGTTGAATGGCCCGCGCACGGTGTCCAGGCCGTCTTCGCCTCCGAGGTTGCCCTGGATGCGCCAATGAATGGCAGCATCGGAGCCGAGGAATGTCGCTTTGTACAGGCCGTGCGGCTCCTTGGTGACACCGTTACTCTCTTCCTGGTTGTGACCCATGTTGTCCACCAGCACGGCAAGCACGTTGTCCTTGCCCGGCTGAAGCCACGACGGGTCGATGTTGAAGAGCTGCGAACTGCTGGGATTGCTGCCGAGGTAGTGGCCGTTTAGCCAGGCGGTGAAGACGCCATGGTTGCCAAGATGCACGCCCATGTAGGCGCCCAGGAGGATGCCTGTTTCATGGCCCGTGGCCTTGAAGTGGCCGCGATACCACACCGCGCCATGGTGGAAGCCGTAGTCGTCGCTGTTCCAGATCGGCGAATGACCGTCCCAGTAGGGATTCTTCGTCGAGGAAAGATCGGCCAGTGCCCAGGCGTGGTCGTCAAACCGTGCTTCGGCTTCGGGACTACCGGCTTGGGTCTTCCAGTGATCGAGCGTGGGCAATGTCACTGGTTGCGGACCATCCACGCGGGCGAGCAGGCTGCCGGACGGTGTTACCGAAGTGGCCACGGCGCGGCCGTTCCAGCCAAGCGATTTCACGGCTCGAGGATTAAACAGTTCCACTTCTCCCGCCTGGGCAGCATCGCCCTCCAGGGCGGCGGTGGCGTCCGCCGCCGATACGCTCACATCCCGGACGAGGTAGGGCCCGCGCACCAGCACCGGACCCACGTTCGACGGGAGCTGCCAGAACGTGGCGGCCGTAGTGTCGTCGGCCAGGAGCAACAGCAGCGACGTTCCGTCGGTACCGCTGATCGACACGCGGGCAAGGCCGTCGTGCCGATAGTTCAGCCGGAGCGTTCCAGCCCTGGCATCGAAATGACTGGCCACCTGCCCCGCCAACACGCGCACGCGGGGAGCAGCCCTGTAGCGCAGGACCGTCTCGCCATCTTCGCCGTTGCGCCCATGGAGCAAGGCTATATCCCGGCCCCCGGATGAGAGCTGCGTCATCCATTCAGAGGTGGAATAGACCAGCTCCTGCGAACCGAAGTGGTAGTGAGCGAGCAGGATCTTCGAATCGCGCCCGTTGATCCGCAATGCCGTACCCGCCTGTTGCGGCACCGAGGTGTAAACAGCCTTACCACCGTGGACGACGTCGGCGGCCAGGTTCATCCATACATGCGTGCTGTCGTCGGCCGTCGATGCCGCATCGGCGTGCCGGACGATATGGAACTGCGTGCCGTCGTCGGGGTTGATGCGTGCATCGTCACGGATGCCCTGCTGCGTGGGCGGCCGAACAGGCAAGCGGTCGGTCTTGGCCAATGGGGCAACCGCTTGCACGAAGTAACCCAGGCGCTTTTGCTGGTCGTACTTGCCGGTAAGTTTACGGCTGGCCTCGATGGCGGCGCCGTAGTCGTACGAGGTATACACGCCGGGCGAGGCCAGGTAACCCCAGTTGAGGCCACCGTAGGTCATGTAGAAATTCTGCATGGTGGAGCCGGCGGCGATGTTGGCCTTGTAGAACACCCGCTCGAACGGCACGCCGGTGAGTTCGCGGCACTTCGCGTTGCCCGCGCCACCCCATTTATCGAAGGCACCACCCTGGTATTCGGGGAAGAACAACGGCGTGTCCTTCAACGCAAGTCGCTCGCTGCTGAAGTCGTAAAGCTTGTTCCAGCGCTCAGGCCGGGTGCAGTCAAAATCCAGCGGATACGAATCGAAACCGGGAATCTGCGGCGCGCCCAGGCCGGTAAGGAAATTGTCGTTGTGGTTGCCTGTCAGCGGCACCGTGATGCCATCGGCACGCGCCTTGTCGGCGATGTCCTGCATGTAACGGCGGGTATCGTCGTTCTCGGCGTAGAGCTCGTTCTCTACCTGGTACAGCAACACCGTGCCGGTACCGTTGGTCACCTGATGCCGGGCGATGATGGCATCGATATGGGTGAGCCAGTCTTTATAGGCAGCGGTGTATTCCGGCGCCGTGGTACGGGGTTTTCCCGCCGTACCGGCAAGCCACGCCGGGAAGCCGCCGCCGTCGGTTTCGGCGTTGATATACGGCCCGGGCCGGGCGATCACATAGATGCCCTCGTCGCGCGCCATGTCCAGCAGGCGGTCGACATCGCGGATGCCTGAGAAGTCGTAGACGCCGGGCCGTGGCGAGTGGAACCCCCAATGGAAGTAGATCTCCACGCCGTTGTAACCGCCGGCCTTCATCTTCTGCAGCACGTCCTTCCACAGCGAAGGGCTGGGCAGGCGCCAGTAGTGGAACGAACCCGACCACAGGTAGATGCGCTTGCCATCCACAAGGAGGGAATAGCGGTCGTAGGTCACGGTGTGCGCGGACGGCGCGGCCACGCGTGCCTGGTCTTCAGCGTGCAGCCTCGGCCCACCAGCAAGGGTGGCTGCCAAAAACAGCGCCCCTACGCCAGGCAAGGACCGCCCCCATGCCATCGTGTTCGACCTGGACATCCGCCGCTCCCATGGTGCCGTTCCGGATCGGGCAGATTGGGGCAATTTGTGCATTGTTGCAACTATGGGGATGTTGCAGGTTGCTCGGCCGAAGCCCTTTGCGACCGGAACATCCATGCAAGTGCAGGCGGGGTAGCGATCGAGGACAGGATAGACATCCCCACGATCACCGAGTAAAGGGTGGAATCGAGCAGGCCCGTGGCAAGGCCGAGGCTGGCGATGACCACGCCCACTTCCCCACGCGGCACCATGCCCACGCCGACGATCAGCGCGCTGGTTTTTCCCAGCGAGATCGCGCCCAGGAAACCACCGACGACCTTGGAGACGATGGCGATGGCCAGCGCCATCGCCAACATCGCCAGGCCGTGGGCATCGGCAAGGTTGCCCAGGTCCACCCGGGCCCCGGTGACCACGAAGAAGAACGGGGTAAGGAAGGCCAGCAACGGTGAGGTACTGCGCGCCAATTCCCCGCGCTGGCGAGTTTCGGCGGCGACCATGCCGGCCAGGAACGCCCCGATGATCGCTGCCAGGTGAAAGCGTGTGGACAACCACGCCAGGCCCAGGCACATGGCCAGGGTTATTGCCAGCGGCGAGAGCGGGTTCTGCGGGGCGTCCAGCCAGCCTGAGCCTCGGCGCATCATCATGCTGCCGCCCAGGCCGATCACGGCGACGAAGCCCACGGCGCCAGCGAATGTGCCCAACAGCGGCCACAGGCTCACTTCGCCATGGCCCTGCATGGCGGTGACGATGCCAAGCAGCAGCATGGCCAGGATGTCGTCGATCACCGCCGCGCCCAGGATGATCCGTGCCTCGCGGCGCCCGAGCACGCCAAGCTCCTGCAGCACGCGCGCGGTGATGCCCGCGGATGTGGCGACGAAGGCCGCGGCAACGAACATCGAATGTGCCCACGCCAGGCCCAGTCCGTGCGCCCATGTCGAAGCCATCACGAACGGAGTGATCACACCGAGCACGCCGACAGCCAGCGCATGGCCACCCACGGCCTTGAGGTCCGCCAGGCTGGTTTCCAGACCCACCGAGAACAGCAGGAGGATGACACCGACCTCGGCGAGCATGTCCACCGGTGTGCCCGACGCGATGCTGGCGCTACCGATCCAGCCCAGCACGGACGGCCCCAGCACGCAGCCGGCGACGATTTCGCCGACCACGGCCGGTAACCGCAGGCACAAGGCCAATTCGCCGCCCAATAGCGCGGCCACGTACATCACGAACAGCAGCAGCAGGATGTCCGTTATCGGGTGCATCAGCCGCCCGGATATTCGTACTTGCGCCTGGCTTCAGCCATCGGTGGCGATGCAGCGCGCCAGCTCGCCGGCATCGGCGAGCCCGGTAACGTCACGCGCGGTGGCGATCACGGTGTCCTGGCGGGTGGCATCGAGCAAGCCGTCAGTACAGTCGCGAAACTTCTGCGCCACTTCATCGTCGCTCATCGGAAGGTTGGGACCGCCACGGTATCGCTCGTCGGCCCATTGGACCAGCGTACGGCCGTCGTGGGTGGTGAGCTCGATGCGCGATCGGATGAGATCGAAGCCCATTGCCTCGATCGCCGGATCCAGCTGCACGGTAATACGACGCTGCATCGACTGCATGTCGTCGGCCAGGATGCTCTCGTCGGTAAATTCCCGGCGACCGGCACGGCGGTGCACGACCATCATCGCCAGCAGCGCCGCCATGGAGAATTTGGCCTGCAGGTGGTTCATGGCGATGGGGTAGCGGATCGGGTTCAGGATATTGCTGCCGGCATGGAAGACGATCGATGCCACCTCGTCCGGCCTGACATCGTTCGTCGTGACCAGTTTCAGCATCGCATCCATCGACTGATGGGTGAGGATCCCCGACGGATAGGGCTTGATGCTGACACCCGGCGAAACGATGGTGAACGTGTTGCCGAAGCCCTGTTCGAGTTTCGAGTCGGTGAAGCCGCCGGCCAGTACCTGCGCGAAGCCCCAACGGCCATCCAGGGCGGACGGATCGGCAGTGAAGCCCCGCGCTGCCAGGAGAGCGGCGGTCACGCCGTTCTCCGCGGCGCGGCCCACGTGCAGCGGCTTGGTCATGGTGCCGAAGTTGCAGCGGATGCCTGCCGCGAAGCTCGCCGCCATGCCCAGCGCATGGCGAAGTTGCGCGCCATGCAGCCCCAGCAACTTCGACGCCGCGGCGCAGGCACCGAACGTACCTACCGTACCGCTGCTGTGGTGTCCGCGCAGATAGTGGTCGGGCAACATCCATTCGGAAATCTTGCATTCCACTTCGAAGCCGGCCTGGAAAGCCACCATGAGGCCACGTCCGCTGACGTTGCCAATCCTCTGGGCTGTCACCAGGGCCGCGGTCAACGGTGGCACGGTCGGATGGGTGAGCAGGCCGTAGATATGCGCAGGATCATGCGATACCTGCGTGTCGTCCCAGTCGTGCGCGTGTCCCGCCGTACCGAGCACGCGCGCCGCCAGCGGCGCCGGCACCTTCGCCATCCCGGCACCCACCAACAAGGCGTCCTCGCGCCCACCCTGTTCGCGCGCATCGTCGATGAGCATGCGTACCGATGATTCATCCGCACCGGCTACGTAGAGGCCCATCGCGTCGAGGATGCAGCGCCGGCCGATGGCCAGGGCCTCCGTGGGCAGGTCGTCGTAGGCGATGTCCTCGATGAATCGAGCGGCCTGCTCGGTGATGTTCGCGGGCTTGGTGGTCATGGAGCCGGTTCCTCGTTGGATGGTGTGTTGCACAATTTTTTCCGCGCATCGGCGTGGTATTTCGTGCGTCGTCGCCTGCCACGTCAGTTGCGTCGGAGAGCGCGCTCGATGTGCACGCGCAACATCGCTCCACCGCATGCACTTTTCGATGCGAAATCCGTTGTCACTATAACTTATATAAGATATGTTGCTACACCATCGGGCTACCACCCGCTTGTTCGCGTTGCCTACGGACGTTCGTGTTCGCACTCGTTTCTTCACTGGAGGAAAGGATGAAAAGCAGCCCGGGCAAGATGCTTGCCCTCGTCTTTACCGGCCTCGTCGCCGGTTTCGCATGCACCATGGCGGTGGCCACGGATGCCTACCCCGTCAAGGTGGTCAAGCTGGTCACCCACTCCAATCCTGGCAGTGGCAGCGATGTGTTCCTGCGCAGGCTCAGTACGCGGCTTGGCGCGATCATGGGCGTGAAGTTCATCGTGGTGAACGAAAAGGGAGGTAGTGGCAGCAGGGCCATGGCGCTACTCGCCGAGTCGAAACCCGATGGCAGCATCTTCTACGCCACCACGCCGACTTTCATCTTCACCTCGCAGCTGAGCAGCCCGAAGTACACCTACAAGGACCTGGAGCCCGTGGTGAACGTGTTCTCCGACCAGGAGATTCTGTACACGCGGGCGGACGGTCCCTACAAGACGCTCAAGGATGTGATGGACCATGCGCGCGAGGGACGCGGGCGCTGGGGAGCAGCCAACCCCGGTTCGCTCGAGCGCCAGGCGCTGGAGCGGCTGAAGGAAGTGTCCAAGGTGCAGGCCGGTGTGGTTACCCATTCCGGTGGCGGGGAATTGTTGATCAACGTGCTCAACGGCACGCTCGACGTGGGCGTGGGCGAATACCAGGAATTGCTTTCGCAGGTACAGTCCGGGCAGATCCGGCTGCTGGCCGTGTTCGCCGACAAGCGCATGCAGGAGTTACCGAACCTGCCCACGGTGAAGGAGTCCGGCTATGACGTTACGGTGCACAAGTTCCGCGGCATCGCAGGCCCCAAGGGCTTGCCACCGAATGTGATCGCCGCGTGGGAAAAAGGCGTGCAGGCCGTGCTGAAAGACCCTGCGTACATGAAGATCTACAAGGAAGATGCGCTTACGCCCGATTACATGAGCCATGCGGACTACGTGCCGTTCATCGCCAAGTTCGCCGCTGACAGCGCCACCTTCTTCAAGACCCACGGCGTCACCCAGTAAGTCGACGGCAAGCACCGGCGCGGCCGCAGGCCGCGCCGAATTCCCCACCCGAGGCAGACCATGCTCAAGGATCTCATCGGTGGCCTGCTGCTACTGTCGCTGGCCGCGCTGTACTACCACTTCTCGCTGTCGATCCAGCACAGTTCGTTGTCCGACGCCGTCGGCGCCGATGGCTTTCCCAAGGGGCTCGCGGCCATCCTGGGCGGCCTGTCGGTGATCCTTATTGCCAAATCGGTAGTGCAGCTGGGCCTGGCCCTGCACCGGGGCACGCTGGCCCTGGGCATCGATCCGGAACTCATCCATTCGATACTGCGCGCGCTGGGCATGCTGGCGATCGCGGTGGGCTTCCTTTACCTGCTGCCGTACGCCGGCTACCCGCTGGCCGTGGTCGTGCTTATCGCCGTGGTCGGCGTGTACCAGCGGCGGCCGTTCGCATGGCCGCTATGGGCCACATCCATTGGCGGCGCGGCGATCTTCTGGGGCCTGTTCGTCTACTTGCTGGAGATCCCGCTGCCTACCGGTAGCTGGTTCGGCGGCGCCTGAAGGATTCCGATACATGCACGCCATCATGCAGATCCTGCAGCTCTACTGGACCACGCCGATTATCCCGGTGGTGTTCCTGGGGATAACCGTGGGCATCATCGGCGGGGCGCTGCCGGGCATCTCGCCCTCGATCACCATGGCCTTGCTGGTGCCATTCACGTACACGATGAGTGCACCGATGGCGATCGTGCTGCTGGCCACCACGTATCTTGGCGCTGAATACGGCGGCTCAGTCCCGGCCATCCTCATCAACACTCCCGGCACCAATTCCTCGGTGGTGACCACCATCGACGGCTACGCGATGAAACTCAAGGGACTGGCGCCCGAGGCGCTGGGCATCTCGCTCTATTCAGGCGTGCTGGGCGCGCTGGTTGGCTTCGTGTTGCTTACGTTACTGACCAAACCGCTGGTGAAGGTGGCGCTGGCCTTCACGCCGATGTCGTACTTCGCGCTGGGTGTGCTGGGCTTGAGCATCATCGCCACGCTCGGCGGCAAGAACCTGTTCAAGGCCCTGGCCACCGGCATTGTCGGCATGATGGTCTCCACCATCGGCGCCGACCCGATCTCCGGCGTCAACCGCTTCACCTTCGGCCAGCCCGACCTCATTTCCGGCATCGAACCGGTGTTGATCATGGTGGGCCTCTTCGCGGTAAGCGAGATTCTGCTGCAGGCCGGCGAACCGGCCTGGGACCGTGTGTCCGGACGGGCACGCCTGCGCTTTCCCAATGGCGCGATGCGACGCCGGCTGGTGAAACCCCAGGTGATCGGAGCCGCGGTTGGCACATTCGAAGGCTGCATGCCCGGCGCCGGCGGCACGGTGGCGTCGTTCATTGCTTATAACGAGGCACGCCGCTGGTCCAGGTACAAGGAAGAATTCGGCCATGGCTCCCCCGAGGGCGTGGCCGCACCGGAAACCTCCAATGCCACGGTGACCTATTCGGCGTTGATCCCGACTTTGAGCTTCGGCATCCCCGGTTCCAATTCCACGGCGGTATTGCTCGGCGGCCTGCTGATCCAGGGCCTCACCCCGGGCCCGCAGCTTTTCGCGCAATCGCCGCATGTGATCGACGGGCTGTACGGCGGCATGTTCGCCGCTCCCTTCGTGCTACTGGTGATGGGCATACTCATCCTGCCTGCCTGTATCTGGCTGGTGAACCGTCCGCGCGCCTACCTCATGGCTTTCATCCTGGCGCTGATCTTCTCGGGCGTGTATTCGATCAACAACAGCATGTTCGACCTGGGCATCGTGATGGTGGCAGGCGTCGCCGGTTTCGTCATGCGCAAGCTCGACCTGCCCTTCCTTCCCGCGGTGCTCGGCCTGGTGCTGGGCTTCATGGTGGAATCGAACTACCGCCGCTCGCTGGTGGTATCCGGTGGCGACAAGTGGATCTTCCTGCAGGATCACATCTCGGCGGCGTTCCTGGTTGTCGCCGCGCTGTTTGTCTTCGGCTCGCTGGGCAACCAGCTACGGCTGGAAATAAAGCGGCGCCGCGGCCTGAGGGACGGCGTCACCCCGGCATAAATTGTTTCTTTGGAGAATAAACCCGATGCATGAACCAACCAGCCCGCGACCGCTCCACGGCAAGGTGGCCATCGTCACCGGCAGCGCGCGCAATATCGGACGATCCATTGCCTGCCGCCTGGCCGCCGAAGGCGCAAGCGTGGTGGTGAATGGACGCAGCCGGCCAGAGCAAGTGGACGCGACGGTGGCCTTCATCCGCGAGCACGGCGGCACCGCGGTGGGCTGCCTGGCCGACATCACCGAGGAAGATGGCGCAAACCGGCTGATCGCCTGCGCCATCGAAACCTTCGGGCGCCTGGACATCCTGGTGAACAACGCGGCAGTCCGTCAGGAAGCCGACCTTGCCACGATGTCGCTAGCGGACTGGCGCAGGATCACAGGCGTGGTGCTCGACGGCGCGTTCCTTTGCGTGCGCGCGGCGCGCGAGCACCTGATCGCCAGCGGTGCCGGCGCCATCGTCAACATCGGCGGCATGACGGGCAGCTCTGGTGCCAAGGCCCGCGTGCACGTGGTGACGGCGAAAGCCGGCCTTGTGGGCATGACCAAAGCGCTGGCCTGGGATCTTGCCGAAGCCAATGTCACCGTGAACCTGGTCTCGCCCGGGATGATAGAGACCGAACGCGACCTCTCCACCGCGCCAGCCAAGCCCAAACACCACGCGGTGCATCATCCACTGTTGGGCCGTCGCGGCACGCCCGAAGACATCGCAGGTGTCGTGCAGATGCTTTGCGGCCCCGACGGCCGCTTCGTCACCGGCCAGGTGATCCACGTCAACGGCGGGGCCTACCTGCCATGAACACTGTCGGGAGATTGCCATGACCGGGCCGGCCCTCGATCGCCTGGAAGACAAGTGCCTGTCGATCGTGCGCGTGCCCGCGCGTCCTGCACGGCCACGTTCGGAAGGGCTCACCGTGGTCGCGGACCGCGGCCTGGGACCACGCGCGCTGGACGACCTGCTGGACACCGCCGGTGAATACATCGACGTGGCCAAGTTCGCCATGGGTGTATCGCGCCTCCTGCCCGAGGCGTTGGTGCGCGGCAAGATCCAGGCCTACGACAAGCGCGGCATCCCCGCCTTCTTCGCCGGAGAAGTTTCCGAGCTGGCGTTGATGCAGGGCGTGGCGAAGGAGTACTTCGCCGCCATCCACGACCTTGGTGGCTGGGGCGTGGAAGTGTCCAACGCGCAGGTGGCCATGGGCATCGGGCAGAAGTCCGCGCTGATCGCGCTGGCGCGCGATGCTGGCCTGGAAGTGGTGGCCGAATGTGGCAGGAAAGGGGGCGTGGACTGGACCGGCAGCGCGAAGCTGGTCGCCGCCGAAGTGAAGGCCTGCCTGGATGCCGGTGCGTGGCGCGTCTTGATCCAGGCCGAGGGCCTGAACGAAGGCGTGGAGAAACGCAATGAAGGCCTGGTGCTCGACCTGGTCGGCCAGTTCGGCCTGGGGCAGCTGATCTTCCAGGCCAAGGAAGAGGGTCTTATTCCCTGGTTCCTGAAAACCTTCGGCTCGGCGGTGAACCTCGACGTCGATTCGGACCAGGTGCTCGACCTCGAATCGCAGCGGCGCGGATTGCGCAAGCGCGGCGTGTTCGCCCTGATGGCTGGGCACTGAACCCTGGCCGGCCTTTCATCCTCCAGCAAAAAGAAGAATTCCATGCACCACCCAGCCCCACCGGAAACCACGATCTCCGAACATATGGCCAACGTATTCAGCCAACTCAAGGCAAGCCAGCTCCCCTCCGCGGTGCGCGAGGTGGCCATCACCGACCTGATCGACATGACCGGCCTTTGCGTGGCCGCGCGCGAACAGGATTACGTGCGCCAGATTGCCGGCGGCTGGGACAGCGATGGCCCGTGCACGGCCATCGGCCACGCACGCACGCTCGATGCCGCGGGTGCCGCGGTGGTCAACGGTGTAGCCACCCACGGTGAGGATTTCGACGATACGCTTGAAGGCGCACCGATCCGCGTGGGTGCCATGGTGATCCCCGCGGTGCTGGCGGCCAGCGAGCGCTTCGGCCTGTCCGGCGAGCGGGCGCTCCTGGGTATCGTGGCGGGCATGGAAGCGGTGTGCCGGCTCAACCACGTGGCGGCGGGCAAGATGCACAAAGCGTGTTTCCACCCGGTCGGTGTTATCGGTGCACTGGGCGCCGCGGTGGGTGCCGGGACCGCCATGGGCCTGGACGAGAAGTGTCTGTCGATGGCCATGGGCGTGGCCGGCAGCATGTCTTCGGGCATCATCGAATTCCTTACCGACGGCGCCTGGACCAAGCGCCTGCATCCAGGCTGGGCCGCCCAGTCGGGCTTGCGCGCGGCGGTGATCGCGCGCCAGGGCTTCTTCGCCCCGCGCACCATCTTCGAGGGCGAGCACAATTTCTTCAGGGCCTTCGCACCCAGTGCCATACCTGACTACAGCCACCTGCTCGAAGGGCTGGGCGAACATTTCTACATGGAGAAGATCGCCTTCAAGCCGTACGCCTGCGGCACCATGATCCATCCCTACATCGACTGCATGATCCGTTTGGCGGCCCAGGGTGTGAAGGCCGACCAGATCCAGCGCATCGAGTGTCCCACCGGCGAGGGCCTGGTGCACCGGCTATGGGAGCCGCTGGAGGCAAAGCACCGGCCACCATCAGGTTACGCGGCCAAGTTCAGCATGCCCTTCTGCATGGCGGTCGGCTTCTTCGACGGCGACGCCGGCCTTGCGCAATTCACCGACGAACGCGCCGCCGATCCGGCGGTGCTGGCCCTGGCAGCCAGGATTTCCTACGTGATCGACCCGGCGAATGAGTACCCGCGCAATTACAGCGGGCATATCCGCGTGACCCTGAAGGATGGCTCGACCATCGCACTGGACCAGCCGCACATGCGCGGTGGCATGCGCGAGCCGCTTACGCGTGGGCAGATCATCGCCAAGTTTCACGGTAATATCGCCCATGGACATTGGCCCGAGGCGCTGGGCCGCGACCTGCTGGCATTTTGCGAGGGGCTTCCCGATCACCGGGACCTCGCCGGGCTGGCCTCGTTCCGCCATTGATATTCCCCATTGCCAGGATGCCGCATGCGCAAACATTCAACCCAGGAAGGACGGCGCGCGTGGCGGTAAAGGGCAAGGCGCCGGGACGCAGCGCGGCCAAGCCGCGCGTCGACGCGGAGGCCACTTCGCCGTTCGACATCCGGCGCGACCAGCGCATGGCATCGGCGCGCAATACCATCGGCGAGCGACCGTCCGCACGTCCGCTCTATCTTCAGGTCAAGGATCACCTGATCCGCCGCGTACTCGCCGGCGACTGGGGCCCCGGCGGCATGTTGCCCAGTGAAATGAAGCTGGCCGAAGAATATGGCTTGAGCCAGGGCACCGTGCGCCACGCCATCGAAGAAATGGCGGTGGAAGGCCTGGTCACGCGGCAATCGGGGCGCGGCACTTTCGTCGCCTCGCACAAGGGCGATTACAAACCCTTCCGTTTCAGCCGGTTTTTCCTCGCGTCGGGGGAAACCCTGGCAGGTAGCGAGGTCCGTTACCTTGCCAGCTCCAACATCAAGGCCACTGCGCGTGTCGCCGCGGGGCTGCAACTGGCAGCCGGCGAACCAGTCTCGCGCCTGGTGCGCGCGCGTTGCCATCGTGGGGCGCCCGTGCTTGTGGACTTCATGTACCTGGGCGAAGAACTCTGCCCCGATGCCGACACCGTGATCTTCCAGCAGAGGCCCAACTCGCTCTACCTGGCGCTTGAGCAGGTATACAACCTGCTGGTGGTGCGCGTGGACGAGCGTATCCGCGCACGACTGATCAATCGCGAGGAAGCGCGTTTGCTCGACGCCCCCGGCGACGTCCCGGTACTGGAGGTGGAGCGCACCGCGTATAGCCTCGGCGGCGAACCGGTGGAATGGCGCATCTCCGTCTGCCGCACGGACCAGCTGGTCTATCTTAACCGCACCACCTGAAGTGGGCCTGGCGATGCCCGGCTTGAATCTTCCAGTGTCAACATTATTCTTATATAAGATATAATTAATAACCGGACCACACCATGACCCACCACCTATCCGCACCCGGCACCCCGCTTTCCGTCGCCGCGCGAATTGCCGAATGGGCCGCCGGCCTTGACGTAGCGGACGTGCCCGCCACGGTCCGGCGCGCCGTGGCCAACACGGTGATCGATACCGCCGCGCTGGGCATTGCCTCCTTCGATACCGATTACGGCCGCGCCGTGCGTGGCATGCCGGCTTCGGCAGGGCCTTGCACGGTTTTCGGCGGCACGGCAACGCTCGATCCGTATGCGGCGGCGTTGATCAACGGCACCATGGCCCACGGCGAGGATTACGACAACACCTATGAAGGCTGTCCGGTGCATAGCGGCGTGGTGATCGTACCCGCCCTACTTGCGGCCGGCGAAGCCCATGGCCTGCCGGCCGACCGCGTCGCGCTCGGCATGGCGGTGGGCATCGAACTGATGTGCCGGTTGGGCATGGTGGCGCAGAAAGCGGTGCACACTGCAGGCTTTCATCCCACCTCGGTCCTCGGCACACCAGCGGCCGCCGCCGGTGTCGCCGTCGCCATGGGCCTGGATGCGGGCCGGATCGGCGATGCGCTGGGCGTGGCCGGAAGCCTGTCGTCGGGCATCATCGAATACCTGGCCGACGGTTCGTGGACCAAGCGCCTGCACGCGGGCTGGGCCGCGCAATCGGGGATTCGTGCGGCGGAACTGGGCGCGCATGGCTTCCGCGGTCCGGCCACCGTGTTCGAGGGCGTGCATGGCCTGTACAAGGCGTTCGCACCCGGCCTTAATCCGGACTTCGACCTCTTGCTGGCAGGCCTTGGCACGCATTGGGAAGCGGCCAACGTTGCCTTCAAGCCCTATGCCTGCGGCACCATGACCCAGCCCTACATCGATTGTGCAGTGAACCTGCGGCGGCATGGCATCGCTCCCGGCGACATCGTCGACATCACCTGCGCCGTCGGTGAAGGCACCGTGCATCGGTTATGGGCACCGCTGGAACTGAAACAACGTCCGCCCACGCCTTACGCCGCCAAATTCAGCGGCCCGTTCTGCGTGGCAGTGGGCGTGCTGCGCGGCGACGCGGGGTTGTCGGAGTTCACCGAAGCAACGATCACCGATCCGCACGTGCTTGCCCTGGCCGCCAAAGTGCGTTTCGAAGTGGATCCGGATAATCCCTATCCGCGCGCCTACACGGGCGAGTTGAAGGTGACGCTTCGCGATGGCCGCACCATCATCGAATCACAGCCACACCTGCGCGGTGGCGTCGACCAGCCGATGAGCCGTGATGATCTCGTCGCCAAGGCCCGCGCGAACCTCGCCTTCGGACACTGGCACGGCGATGCGGCAAATCTCATCACGCTGGCTGAGGGCATGTTCGACGATCCGCGCACGCTTTCGGCAAACCTGCTGTCCGGCACGCTTTCCTCTCAACGGGAATAGGCCATAATCGGGCGATCCAATGGGGAGACTGCCTGATGCGATCCAGTCGCTTTTCGTCCGCCGTGGCTTGCGCCGCGCCTTTCTCTGTTGCCCTGGCGTGCCTGCTCGCCTCGGCTGCGTCGCCCGCACAAAAAGCCGATCCCCAGGTGGAGTTGATTGCCAAGCGCAACGCGCTGGAGCAGGAACTTGAGTCCGTTGCCGTCATCGACCGCAAGGTGATGGTGAAAATGCGCGACGGCAAGCGCATGGCAGCCGATGTCTACCGGCCGAAGAACGCCTCCGGCAAGGTGCCGATCATCTTTTCGCGCACGCCGTACAACTTCAATTTCTGGGATGTGAAGCTTGGCGCACCGCGTGACATGAGCCGTGAGCTGGAAGCCGTGAAGGCCGGTTACGCCTACGTCAACATGAACGAACGCGGGCATTTCTTCTCCGAAGGAAATTACGACATCCTCGGCGCGCCGCTTAGCGACGGCGTGGACGCGGTGAACTGGATGGCATCGCAGCCCTGGTCCAATGGCAAGGTGGGTACCACCGGGTGTTCGTCCACCGCCGAATGGCAGATGGCCGTGGTGGCGCAGGATGATCCACACCTGGCCGCCTTCAACGTACAGGGCTTCGGTGCCGGCGTGGGCAAGGTGGGCCCGTACTGGGAACAGGGCAACTGGTATCGCGGGGGCGCGGTGCAGATGCTGTTCATCGCGTGGATCTACGGCGAGCAGAACCAGGTGCGGCCGATGTTTCCTCCGAACACCTCTCAAGCTGACCTGATCAAGGCTTCCAAGCTGTTCGATCTCGCGCCGCAGATGCCAGCCATCGACTGGGCGAAGGCTTACGAGCACCTGCCGGAGAAGGACATCATTAGCGCGGTCGGCGGGCCGGCGGGTATTTTTGCCGACAAGATGCCGGTCGACACGGGGGGCGCCATGATCGAGCGCGAGCCCAACAGCCCTGAGTGGCGCAAGGGTGGTCTCTGGCAGTCAGACACCATGCCGATCAACGTGCCGGGCTTCTGGTTTATGAGCTGGTATGACGTTTCTGTTGGCCCAAACCTTGCAGCTTATAACTTTGTCCGCTCGCATGCGAAGGGTGAAGCCGCAAATGAGCAGTATGCGGTGATCGCTCCCACGTTGCACTGCAGCTATACGCGTGCCACGGCGCATACGGTCGTCGGCGAGCGCGATATGGGTGATGCTCGGCTGGACTACAGCTCGATGACCTATGCATGGTTCGACCACTTCCTCAAGGGCGAGGACAATGGCTTCCTGAAGAAGCAGCCGAAAGTCACGTACTACACCATGGGCTCGAACAAGTGGCAGCATTCGGAAACATGGCCTCCGAAGGGCGCGCAGGAAGTGAAGCTCGAACTTGCGAGTTCAGGCAAGGCCAATACGCTGAACGGTGACGGCAAGCTTGTGCTTCCAGAAGCCGCATCGTCATCGCTTCTGCATTTCAGCAGTGCGTCTGCGATGGCTTCGAAAGCCGATACGCCAGATACATTCATCTACGACCCTATGCACCCGACGCCGAGCTATGGCGGCAATGTTTGCTGCGCAGCCAATACGATTCCCGGCAACGGTGGTTCGCTCGATCAGCGCAAGATGGAGTCTCGCAGCGACATTCTGGTGTACACCTCGGAGCCGCTGACGGAAGGCATTGAGGTTTCTGGCCCGATTACAGTGACGTATTACGTCAGCTCGGATGTGAAGGACACGGATGTCACTGCGAAGCTGATCGATGTGTTGCCCGACGGCACAGCCTACAACCTGGATGAGACGATCCAGCGCCTGCGTTACCGCGA
>NZ_DASYDG010000034.1:0-32706 GCF_036499745.1 Pinirhizobacter sp. | reverse complement strand
AGACCGTGGTCGCGATACCAAACGGCGACATTCCACAACACGGCGAATGACAGCAGGGCCAGCAATCCGAAAAGAGCGAGGCTCGACTGCCCGTAGCGCACCACGACCAGCGCGGCGGCGAGCGGCCCGATGGCGGAGCCCACGTTGCCGCCCACCTGAAACAACGACTGCGCCATGCCGTGGCGTTTGCCGGCGGCCATGCGCGCGACGCGGGAGGATTCCGGATGAAAAATCGACGAGCCCATGCCGAGCAACGCCGACCCGGCCAGCACCACGCCGTAAGTTCGCGCCATGGATATGACCACCAGCCCGAGCAGCGAGAAGATGGTGCCGCCGGGAAGCGCGAACGGCGCGGGGCGCTTATCCGCCTGGAGACCGACCAGAGGCTGCAGAAGCGACGCGGTGAGCTGATAGACCATGGTGATGGCGCCGACCTGGCCCAGGGTGAGGTGCAATCCCGACGCGAGGCTTGGATACATGGAGGGGAGAAGCATCTGCATCATGTCGTTGAGCAGATGGCAGAAGCTGATGGCCAGGATCACGCTGAAGACGGTCTTGCTGGCTGCGCCCATGGGCGATACGGCGTCGACGAGCGGTGCAGCAGTTTCGGCGGCAACGGGCGCTGGCGGAGCGAGCGGCTGCTCCGCGATCGGGGTGGACATGGCGGGGGATTCCTGAGCTGTTATGAAGAGAATATGCTCGTTCGGCCCGTCCCGCATCCTCGGATAGGCCATTCATATGCGCGAGTGGGACAATGCCCTTCACCCGGATCGACCCCAACGATTTTGACAGCGTGCCCCGTCCGGTGGTGGCGGTGAGGAACGATTTCCCACCTTCGCTCGAACTTGCCACTCATACCCATCGCCGCGGCCAGTTGCTCTACGCCGCCAGTGGCGTGGTGGTGGCCAGTACCCCCGCTGGTGCGTGGGTGGCGCCTCCGGAACGTGCCGTATGGATCCCGGCGGGCACCGCGCATGCGGTGCGCATGGTTGGCGCGGTCAGCACGCGCAGTGTGATGGTGGATGCCTCCGTGGCCACGGCACTGGGAGATGAGTGCCGCGTGCTCGGGGTTTCGCCCTTGCTGCGCAACCTGCTGGTCGAGGCTTGTGAGCTGCCCCGGGAGTACGACCTGGAAGGGCGCGACGGACAACTGATGACTTTGCTGGTGACCGAGCTCGCCCGTGCTCCGGTAATTCCCCTGTCGGTGCCGTTTCCGTCCACGCCGGCCATTGCGCGCAAATGTCATGCGTTCCTTGAAGCGCCCGCGCCGCACGACACCATCGAGCAATGGAGCGATGCGCTTGGCATGGGGCGCCGAGCCTTCACGCGGGCATTCCGGCGGGAGACCGGGATGAGCTTCGGCGAATGGCGTCAGCAGGCTTGCCTGTTGGTCGCCTTGCCACGGCTTGCCGCCGGCCAGCCCGTCACCGCCATCGCGCTTGACCTGGGTTATGAGAGCCCTGCGGCGTTTTCCACCATGTTCAAGCGGCTGCTGGGCACGGCTCCAAGCCAGTATCGAAACTGACATAGACGCGGCAAATCCCGGCACGAAGCTGTTACCTGCTTGTCATCACAGGTGTTTAGGCTCCGAAGGACCGCATGACAGGGGATGCGGTCCATTGCCGTTGGGCCACTATTCTTCGGAGGAGCTTCGTCATGCGCAAGTCATTGGCCGTCGGCATCGCCTGCGTGCTTACCCTGTCCGCCGCCTCCATCGCCGCCGCGCAGCAACCGATCTCGGTTCCCGCCCAGACGCAGGCCGCCGGTCTCGGATTCGGCTGGGGCGGCCACGGCAACGAGCCGCGTACCGCCACCCCGATCAAGCACCTGGTGGTGATCTTCCAGGAGAACGTCTCCTTCGATCACTATTTCGGCACCTACCCCTATGCCGCCAACCCCAGGGGCGAGCCGGCATTCTATGCCCGTCCGTTCACACCCGACATCAATGGCCTGTCCCGGCGCTTGTTGACGAAGAACCCCAACGCCGCCAATCCGCTCAACGCCGACGCCGCGGTCAACCCGTTCCGCCTGGAGCGCGCGCAGGCGGCCACGGCCGATCAGGACCACGGCTACACCGACGAGCAGAAGGCTTTCAACGGCGGCAAGATGGATCTCTTCCCGCTCTTCACCGGCCACGGTGAGGCGCTTCCCGGTGGCGACGCCTCCGAGGAAGGCAAGGGCCAGGTGATGGGCTACTACGACGGCAATACCGTCACCGCCTTCTGGAACTACGCGCAGAATTTCGCGCTGAACGACAACAGCTACGGCACCACGTTCGGCCCGTCGTCTCCCGGCGCTGTGAATTTGGTCGCCGGCCAGACCAATGGCGTGATCGATACGCTCAACGGCACCGGCGCCGAAACCGACGACGGCAACGGTGGCCTGACCATGATCGGCGATCCGGACCCGATCGGTGACATCTGCTCGTCACCCACGGCGAACCAGGTAACGATGGGCGGCGAAAACATTGGCGACCTGCTCAACGCGAAGAACATCACCTGGGGCTGGTTCCAGGGTGGCTTCGATACCACACGCACCAATCCCGATGGCAGCACCGGCTGCACCCGCCGCACGCTCTCGACCGTAACCAACACCACGTCGAACGACTACAGCCCCCATCACGCACCGTTCCAGTATTACCCGTCCACGGCCAACCCGACGCATGCCCGTCCGTCGTCGGTGGCGATGATCGGCAAGACCGATGTCGCCAACCACAACTATGACATCGACGATTTCTACGCTGCCGTCGACGCAGGCAACATGCCGGCGGTAAGTTTCCTGAAGGCCCCGGCCTACCAGGACGGCCACGCGGGATATTCCGATCCGCTTGACGAACAAACCTTTGTCGTACACGTGATCAATGCGTTGCAGCGCAGCGACGAGTGGAAGGACACGGCGGTCGTCATCGCCTATGACGACTCCGATGGCTGGTACGACCACCAGGATCCGCCGCACGTGAATGCCTCGAAGGGCAGCACCGACGCGGTGAACGGCGCCGGCATCTGCAATGGCCGCGCTACGCTCGCCGGCATCGACGGCAAGCCGGCGCAGGGTCGCTGCGGCTTTGGTCCCCGCCTGCCGCTATTGGTGGTGTCGCCGTGGGCCCGCGAGAACCACGTGGACCACACGCAGACCGACCAGAGTTCGATCATCCACTTCGTGGAGGACAACTGGCTCAATGGCAAGCGTATCGGCGGTGGTTCGTCCGACGCCCACGCCGGCCGCCTGGACAACATGTTCGACTTCTTCATCCCGCGCCTGTTCGATCGCAAGCTGATCCTTGACGAATCCACCGGGCAGCCGAAGAATCATTCCGGTTGGCCGACCTGGCCGTTCGGAACGGGTGGGCATGGTTGATTCCACCGAGCGTCGCCGCTTCTTGCGCGCGGCGGCATGGACAGCCGCGGCGGGAGTGATCCCGCCACGGCTTTTTGCCCATGACATGCAGGCCATGCACGCCATGCCCAGCGGCAAGGTGGGCAACAAGCTATGCATGCATCCGATGGGCGATACCACGCACCTGCCCGGTATTGTTGACCCGAACAAGCTTGCACCTTTCGTCGATCCGTTGCCGATCCCGCCCACCTTGCACGCGCAGACCGGCAAGCTGTTGCGCATCCGCATGGCCCAGACGTCCCAGAAACTACATCGTGACCTGGCACCGACCACCTTGTGGACCTATGGCGGGCATTATCCTGGCCCCACCATCGAAGCGCGCACGGGGCAGGGTATCGAGGTGGCGTGGGACAACGCCCTGCCACTGAAGCACTTCCTTCCCGTCGACCATGCCATTTGCGGCGCCGAGGCCGACAAGCCCGAGGTACGCGCCATCGTTCACCTGCACGGTGCGAAGGCGCCACACAAGGACGACGGTTACCCTGAGGACTGGTATGTGCCGGGCAAGTCGCGCACCCACCACTACCCGAACATCCAGGACGCGGCAACGCTCTGGTACCACGACCATGCGATGGGCATCAACCGGCTGAACATGTATGCCGGCCTGGCCGGCCTGTACCTGTTGCGCGACGAACATGAGCTATCCCTCGGGCTGCCCTCGGGTGAGCAGGAAATCCCGCTGGTGCTCGCCGACCGCCTGCTGCGTGAAGACGGCCGCCTGTACTACCCCGACTCCGGTGATGCCAACGCACCGTGGGTGCCTGAAGTATTCGGCAACCTTACCCTGGTCAATGGCGCCATCCTGCCGCGTGCCGACATAGAGCCGCGGCGCTACCGCCTGCGTGTGCTCAACTCGGCCAATGGACGCTTCTATCATCTTCGCCTGAAAGACGGCCGTCCATTCCAGGTCATCGGTTCGGACCAGGGCCTGCTGGCAGCGCCGGCAACGCTGAAGGCTATATTCCTCGCACCGGGCGAACGCGCCGACATCGTCATCGACTTCGCATCGCTTCGGGGGAGCAAGGTTGAGCTGATGAACGACGCGCTGCCACTGATGCAGTTCAATGTGGGGCAGGGCGAAGTGAAAGATGACAGCCGAGTGCCCGACATGCTGCGTGATCTTCCGCGCGTGACCGAGGCCAGTGCATCCAAGACGCGTGAACTCACCCTTGATGAATATAGCGATTGCGTGGCAACACCGATGCTGATGCTGCTCAACGGCAAGCGTTGGCATGATGAAGTCACGGAAAAACCAAAGCTTGGCAGCACCGAAATGTGGAGCCTGGTGAACCTCACCGAGGACACCCACCCCATCCACCTGCATCTGGTGCGCTTTCAGATCCTCGACCGTCGTCCGTACGACGTGGGTGAATACATCAAGACGAAGAACCTGAAATACGTTGGATCTGCCCAGGCGCCGCCTGCCCACGAGCAGGGCTGGAAAGATGTAGTGCAAGCCTACCCGGGCATGGTTACGCGCATCGTGGCCACCTTCGATGGTTTCGCCGGCCGCTATGCGTGGCACTGCCACCTGGCCGAGCACGAGGCCAACGAGATGATGCGGCCGTTCGAGGTGGTGGCCGCTTAAGCCCGCAGCGCAAGCACGGCGTTCAAGCCACCGAAGGCGAACGAGTTCGACAGCGCCGCGCGCACCGGCACTTCGCGCGCGGTATGGAACACGATGTCCAGGTTGCAGGCGGGGTCCGGATCGAGCACGTTCATGGTGGGGGGAATAACGCCTTCGCCAAGCGCCCCCACCACGGCGATCAGTTCCAGCGCCCCGGATGCACCCAGTGCATGGCCATGCATGGATTTGGTCGACGACACCGCCGGATGCATGGCATCGCCGCCAAGCGCCAGATGGACGGCACGGGTTTCGGTCGTGTCATTGGCGAGGGTGCCTGTCCCATGGGCATTGATGTAATCCACCTCGGCGGGATCCATCCGCGCATCGGCCAACGCCGCGCGCATGGCCCGGGCGGCGCCGATATCCGATGGTGCCACGATGTCGCCGGCGTCGGCACTCATGCCCACCCCGGCGATTTGTGCCAGGACATCGGCGCCACGAGCCTTGGCGTGGGCGAGCGATTCGATCACGAACACGCCGGCGCCTTCGCCCAGCACCAGGCCGTGGCGCTGCCGGCAGAACGGCCGGCAGGTATCGTCGGAAAGCACACGCATGGCTTCCCAGGCGCGGAATACCCCGTAACTCAGGCACGCTTCGGTGCCCCCGGTGATGGCGACGTCCACCAGGCCGCTGCGGATGGCCAGGACCGCCTGGGCAATGGCGTGGTTGGCTGATGCGCATGCACTGGACACCGCAAACGACGGCCCGGTAATGCCGTGGCGCACACAGATGTGGCTGGCCACCGCATTGGCCATGATGCGGACGATGGTCAAGGGATGCAGGCGCTGTGCATGCTCGCCGTAGAGTTTCTCGCTTTGAGCATCCTGAGTGGTTTCGCCACCCACGCCGGTACCGACGATCACGGCGGTGCGTGCGCCGTTGGCTTCGTCGAAACGAATCCCGGATTGGCCCACGGCCTGGTTGGCGGCAAGAAGTCCGAACTGTGAAACACGGTCAAGCAGCGGCAACGTCCGTTCGTCAAAAAAGCTTGCTGGATCGAAGTCCGGGACCTGGGCCGCCACCCGGACGCGAAGGCTCTCCGCGCGCGGGTGTAGCAGCGGGGCGATACCGACCCGACCGGCTTTCATGGCGTCCCACAAGACGTCCGCGCCGAAGCCCAGGGCACTGACGGCGCCCATCCCGGTGATGACCACCTGGCGATCGCCGTCGGCTGCGTTCACGTGGTGGCTGGTGTTGCCGAGGCCACCGCCTGGCGTACGGCGGTCACCAGTCCCGATACCGTGTCGGCGTCGAGGTTGGCATCCTGGTCCGGCAGGTGGATGTCGAAGGCTTCCTCGATGTCGAAGATCACCTCGATCGCGTCGAGCGAACCTAGGCCCAAGTCCTTGAGCGTGGTTTCGGCCGTTATCTTTTCCCGGTCCACCCCAGCGCTCTTGGCGATGATGTCGAACACGCGGCTTTCGATCGGGTCGGTCATGAACCTGCTCCCTGGCGGATGAATGGCATGGCCCGATCTTCTCGACCCTCCATTACCTTTTGCTTTCATTTCGTAAGGAATTTCGCTCGCGGGGATTATTGTGGTGCAGTAGAGGTTCCGCGTACCGCCCGGGTGATAACATGGCGGCACGTTCCGGGGGGAACCAGGTGCTTGATCATGACTACTCAGAACCGCTTGAGCGGTGGCTTCACGCTGATCGAACTGATGATCGTGGTTGCGATCATCGCCATCCTTGCAGCCATCGCCATTCCGGCCTACCAGGATTATGTGATTCGCGCCCAGGTGTCCGAAGGGTTCACCCTGTTCGATGGGGTGCGACCGACACTCGAGGAGTACTACGCCAACCACGGTGAATTCCCGCCCGAGAACGATGTTGGCGGCATTGAAGGCCAGATCCAGGGTACTTACGTGAGCATGGTCGATGCCCGTAGCCAGCAGGGCAAAGTGATCATCAATTTCGACATGCCCAAGACGAACGCAGCCATCCGCGGAAGCGGCATCAAACTATCGGCGGTGACGTCATCCGGCTCCATCGTCTGGACCTGCGACCGGACGATGAGCATGCCGCGGAAGTACCTTCCGACCGGCTGTCGTTACTGACCAGCCGGCCGGTCGTTACATCAGTTGGTCACTGCCAGGCCCTGCATGCCTGACAACGCGGGGAACACCGGTGTGTCACCGAGGAACACGAGGTGGCCATCACCCAGCACGAAGAACGTGTTGATGTTTCCCGTGCCTGGTGTCAGCACTTCCAGGAAGCGTCCGTCGCGCGAGATCTTGGTGTCGGTAGGTGCGGAGCCGGTGGGAAGGCGTCCTGATACTCCGTCCTTCGACAGCAACTGCAGGTGGCCGGACCCATCCACGCGATAGCCGCTTAGCGTGCTGGCGCCCGCGTTGGCGGTATACGCAAAGTGTCCGGACGTTGCCAGCCAGCATGCGGCTGCCTGTCCGTTGGCGACCGAGGCCGAGATCGGCGAGAGTTGTCCATTACGCTGCACGGCATACGAGGACGCCGCGGAGGCCGCCGCTTCGCTCACCAGCAGATGGCCGTTTTCGTCGAAGGCGAAGCCGAACGGCGACGCATCGGGCGATGGGGTGGTCACCGGATCTTGCGCCAGGCTGCCATCACGTGCTGTGGCAAAAAGCTCGATCGACCCCTTGCCTGCTGAATTCTTTACCGTGACGGCCAGCCATTTTCCATCTGGCGAGAATTGAAGCTGGGCTGCGGTATTGCCCACGTTCGGCTGGTTGCCGGCAAGCGGTACGTCGGTTCCGATGAAGCGGGACGAACCAGGTAGCTCCCGCAGGTGGCCGTCGCGGCCGATCTGGAAGGTGGCGATGTTGGCTTCATTGGCGCTATTGAGCACGTAAAGCTGGTCGCCACGCTGGGCCAGGCTCACCGGATAATCACCGCCGGATGACACCACGTCCTGCAATGCAAGGCTGCCCCGGCGAATGGAGAAAACCGATACCTGGTTGCTTCCGGCGTTCACGGCGAACAGCCACTTACCGTCCTGGCTTGCCAGCAGTTCATTCTGCGAGCCCAGCGGATCCGGCGGTGGTGCCGTGGTACCCACGCCCACGCCAACCCCGCCGGTGGCTGCTACCTGTATTTTGTCCAGGCCGCCGAAGAAGCTGCGCCGGAGCACGGCAACGGTGTTTGCCTTTATATCGTTTGACATCACGTAGACATAAGAACCGACGCCAAGGTCGAAGGAATTTGCTTGCTGCGCGTGCGCAGCCGACACGGCGGAGAACGCGAGCACGACGCCGGCGGCCAATGATCGAAGTTGCATGGTGGTGCCTCCAAGTGAACCCCAGGGGGAGGGGCACCTTGAGTTCGTTCGGACGGCTATTCTGGTTACAGATCATTTTGTGTCGTGCGTCGCATTGCACGACGTTAACCGTCGGACTTCGTCACGTTTTCACAACAAATGGCCACCGCAAGCGACGTGAGAAGAAAGGCGGGAAAACTCAAGGCTGGGCTGCAGGAGTCGCCATGGGCTTGCCTTTCTCCACGACCCAGGTGGAGACCTCGCTGCCGCCTTCATCACCCGGCCCGGCGAGAAGCTCATGCACCATGCCGCTGGGATTGAAGAAGTGATCACCCGCATGCAAGGTGCGGTCGGGCTGGCCTTTCTGTTTCAGGACCAGGGTGCCGCTAAGCACGTAGCCGGCTTCGTCACCCGGATGGGTATGCCAGGGGGCCACGGCACCGGGCGGCATCTTCACGGTGCCAAGCACGATCTGCTTGCCCGGTGCGCCATCGACATCCCGTGTTTCAAGCACGGCCCGGATGGGCGCGACAGGTTTTGCAGTGGACGGCGTGGGTGTCGTGGCTTGTGCCATGGCCAGCAATGGCATCGCCGCGATGGAAGCGATGCTTGCCACGATAATCGAACCATTGACGCGTTTCACGGTGTGCTCCATGCCGGCGCAAATATCCGGCGAATGACAGCATGAAGGCGGGCGATCATCACGGCTGGTCGCCCGAGTTGTCGGTAAGCCGAACGTTAACCAGGTCCAGTTGCTTGCGCAGTTTGGCTACCTCGCCGGCTTTCACGGGCGACGCCTTGTTGCCCCAGCTATTGCGTACATAGGTCGTTACGTCCGCCACCTGCTGATCGGTGAGCTTCCAGGCGAAGCTGGGCATCGCCAATGGCGAAGGACGCGTCGGCGATGGGCCCACACGCATGCCAGCCAGGATGATATGTAGCACGCCGGTAGGATCATTCTGCTGCGCGACGGCATTGTTGCCCAGCGGCGGGAACAGTGTCGGCTGGCCGACGGCGTTTTCCAGGTGGCAGGCGGTGCACGCGTCGGAGAATATCGCCGCGCCACGCTTCATGGCGACGGGCTCGGCGGCGGCGATCTCGGCGTCCGGGCTTGCCGGCAGGGACTTCAGGTACACCGCGATGGCATGACGGTCTTCATCGGTGATCAGGGAAGTTGAATAGGTCACCACGTCGCCCATCGGGCCACCGGCGGAGGCGAGCTTGTTGCGGCCGGTCTTCAGGTACTGGGTGATGTCATCCACGCTCCAGCGACCCAGGCCCGTGCGCTGGTTGCCCGTGAGGTCCGGCGCGAAGAACGCATCGAGCAGTCCACCCTGGAGGTCGTGGCCCTTCTTGTCGGCGCCAAGAAGGTTGCGTGGCGTATGGCATGCGCTGCAGTGCCCGGGCCCGCGTACCAGGATCGCACCGCGACTCCAGTCGGGCGGTGCGTTTGCCGGTGCCTGCGACTTCGGTGTGTCACGCAGGGCCAATACGTTCCAGAACGACACCATGAAACGGATGTTCATGGGGAAGATAAGATCGTTTCCGGGGGGCTGGTACGCCACCGGCTTCGTCGTCTTCAGGTAGGCAAGCAGCGCGTCGTCGTCGGCACGTTCGAGGTTGCGGAACCACGGGTACGGGAACGCCGGATACAGATGCTGTCCACGCCCGCCGATGCCATCGTGCATGGCCTTGTAGAACTGCTCTGGTGTCCAGTTGCCGATGCCGTTGGTCGGGTCGGAGGTGATGTTCGAGGAATAGATCACGCCGAAAGGCGTGTTCAGGCCCAAGCCACCGGCGAACGGCTCTCCGCCTGGGCGCAGGTGGCACGACAGGCAATCGCCCATGCGTACCAGGTACTGCCCGCGGCGCAGTTGCTCGGCGTTGGGCCCGTCGGCGATGGGTTGGGTGATGATGCTGGCGGCCGCCACCGACGTTGCAGGTTGCGATGGCAAGGCTGCGGCACGGCCAAGGTTCCAGGCCATGAAGGCGCCGGCAACCACGCCCAGCACGATCAGTACCAGTACGACACGGATCAGGATTCGCATGGCATCTACGCCTGTACCAGGGGGCCAGGATGTTTCAGGTACTGCTGCACGATCGCCTGCGCCGACAGGTACGCCAGCGCTGCCACGGTGCCCGTGGGGTTATAACCGGCATTCTGTGGGAACGCTCCCGCGCCCATCGAAAACACGTTGGGCACATCCCAGCTTTGCGAGAACTTGTTGATCACGCTGTTGGACGGGCTATCGCCCATGATCGCACCGCCGGTGTTGTGCGTGGTCTGGTAGGGCACCACGCTCCATGAGCCGACACGCCGGTTCAATTTTATCTCACGCGGATTCATCGCCTTGGCGATCTCCGCGGCCCGATCGGTGAGGTAATCGGACATCTTGTGTTCGTTGTCGGTAAAGTCGAAGGTCATGCGCAGCATCGGCCGGCCGTGGATATCCCGGTAGGTGGGGTCCAGGTCCAGGTAGTTGCCGCGATGGCTCATGCACGAGCCATGCACGCTAAGGCTGAAGGATCGCAGGTAATTCTTGGCGGCCGCATGTTTCCACTGCTTGCCCCATGCCGGCGTGCCCACTGGCGTGTAGATCATCTCGATCGGACGGCCGCCGGTGACCATCCCGGCGATGTATGCCCCGCCGATGAAGCCAAGCCCCGAATGATCGAAGTTGTCGCCGTTGAAGTCATCCACCACCGTGGCCAGCGCACCGGCGCCGATGAAGGGATTGATCAGCTTGTCGTCGAAGAACACATTCACCGACGACATGGTCTGGTAGGCGTAATTCTTACCCACCACGCCCTGGCCGGTGGCGGGATCGTACGGCGTGCCGATGCCTGAGAGCAGTAGCAGGCGCACGTTCTGCAGGATGTACGAGGAAAGGATCACGATGTTCGCGGGCTGGAAGAATTCCTCGCCCGCACTGTTCACGTACGTCACGCCGGTGGCGTGCTTCTTGTCCGGCGACAACTCCACCTTCAGCACTTCGCTCTCGGTGCGAAGGGTGAAATTGGGCTTGGCCATAAGGTAAGGCAGCAAGGTGGTCTGCGGGCTGGCCTTGGAGTAGTTGCCGCAGCCGAACTTCTCGCAGAAGCCGCAATAGGTACAGGCGCCCAGCTGCGAGCCGAAGTTGTTCACATAAGGCTGCGACAAATTCCCCGTAGGATGGGGAAATGGATGCCTGCCCAGTTCCGCAGCGGCTTTTCCGAACAAGGTCGGTCCGTAGGTTTGCTGCATCGGCGGCGTGGGATATTCCGCCGAACGTGCGCCTTCGAACGGGTTGCCGCCAGGCTGGATCTGGCCGTTGAGGTTACCGGCTTTGCCACTGGTGCCGCAGAGCACATCGAAGGCGTTGTAGTGGGGTTCGAGTTCTTCGTAGGTAACGCCCCAATCCTGCACGGTGAGGTCGTAGTCGGTGACGGACTTCTTGCCATAACGTTGCTCGTTGTGGCTTTTGGTCAGGAAGTCCGATGGCAGGAAGCGCCAGATCTGCCCGTTCCAGTGCACGCCACCACTGCCCACGCCCGTTCCCAGCAGGAACGATCCCAGGTGGCGCATCGGTAGCGCCGTCTGGCTGGTGTTGTTGCGGATGGTGAGCGTGTCGTCCGTGACGTTCTGGAACAGATGGTGCCGCCACATGTAGCGCAACTCATCCTGCGCGAAGCCGGTGGCGAAATCGGTGGACGTGTCACGCCAGGGCCCGCGTTCGAGCGCAAGCACTTCCAGTCCGGCGTCGGCCAGTTGCTGGCCCAGGATGGCGCCGGTCCAGCCAAAACCGACAATGACCGCGTCAACGGGTTTGAGAGTGGTCGCCATGCTCAGGTCTCCGAATTCCAGCCAGGCCGGCCCTTGAAACTCACGGGCGGGAAGGGCACCGGTTCGCCATGACGGGTAACCCATTCACGGTAGTCGTAGTGCGCGCCCGGAAAGCCGATCATCTTCCAGGCACCCATGTCTTTGTTGCCGCCGTAGATGGGGTCGGAGAAATATCCCTCCTTGGTGTTCTGCAGCAGCATGGCGAAGAAGGTCTTGGCATCCACGCCGTCTTCCAGTTGCACCTTGCCTGCTTCCATATCCTTCAGTAGGGCGTCCCGCTCGTCATCGGACAACTTGGCGAAGTCGGCGCCGTTGTGGTTTGCATGGGTGAATTTGTTGATGGCGCCGATGGCTGCGCGATACATCTGCGCAGGTGAAAACCGGCTCTGGTAACCCTGCTCGGGCGCGCCCTTGGCCCACGGGCCGCCAAGGTAATAGTGATCGCCGCGGCCAAAGGGGCCGGCCAGTTGTCGATCCAGGAAGAACGGTACGTTGGCCTCCACGGCTCCCGGACCCACTTCATCATTGGGAATCAGCCGCCCGACGGCCGCGTCGATGAATTCCCGTTCGGCTGGCGTGAAGAATTTGTAATCAGTGCCGGAAACGCCGGGCGGCGCATCGGCCATGCCTTCGCGCCACGGTACGCCTCCCTGGTACGTTCGCGGCGGTGCACCCAGCTCGCCATCGTGAACCTTGGCCACCAGTGCGCCGGCAACGCCGGCAGTGGCGGCAACGGCGCTTCCCATGAGGAAATGCCTTCGGTCGAGCTTGGGCTTGTCCATCGAACATTCTCCGGAAGTCCCGCTCCCGCGGTGAGCGGGGTTACGGGTGTCGCGGTGATGCGTGGCCTGGCGCTTGTATGAAACAGATCGAATGTAGTCCTAATTATCGCGGGGTGGAATGAGACTTTTGTGTAGGCTCACAACCCGCAACTTCCTGCGGGACAAAGGCCGTGCCAGGGGCAACTCCACTAACCACGCCTGGGCCGTCGCACGGCGCGTAGCTTCCCGCTATTTCCCCCACCGCAGAAAAACCGCTCGTCGCCGTCGGATTCCAGCCCGGATACATGCACACCCGATGGCATCTGGACTGCTTCGAACACTTCACCGGTCTTGGCATCGATGTGCCTGAGTTCGCTCGCATCGTTCTCCAGGGTGGCGTGCCAGAGTTCACCGTCCACCCAGGTGACCCCGGTAACGAAGCGATTGGATTCGATGGTACGCAGCACCGCGCCGGTGTCGGGATCCACCTGGCGGATCTTCCGGCCCTGGTAGTGACCCACCCACAACGATCCTTCGGCCCAGGCAAGGCCCGAATCGCCACCGCCGCCGGGAGCGGGAATGGTGGCGAGGATCCGTCCCGTATCCGGGTCGATCTTCTGGATGCGATCCTCAGCGATCTGGTACAGGTGCACGCCGTCGAAGGCCGTGCCGGCATGGGCGGCGACGTCGATGGAGCGCCCGGTATTGCCGCTGTCCGGATCCAGCGCGGTGAGTTTGTCGCCCGAGGCGAACCAGACCTGCTTGCCGTCGTAGGTGACCCCGTGTACGCCATCGACGCCCGGGAAGGGTCCATGTTCGCTGATGATGTCGGCCGCTGATCGTTTCATGTGCTCCTCCGGGTTGCCCGTCATGCACCCATCGTAGTTAGCCTGGCATGGGAGACGGGAGTAACAAGGTCGTCGTGAACCCCGGAAGGGGTGGCATCATCCAACGACGGGCACGCCCACGACCGACCCAATGCACCGTACCGGCCACGGCCATTGCATCGAGCGACCGTTGCACGGTGCGTTGGCTGGTGCCCAGGGCGAGGGCCAGCGCTGAGCTCGACCACGACTGGCCGTCGGCAAGGAAGGCCAATACTTCCCCGTGCTTCTCTTCAACCGGCCGCGCCAATACCGCCACTTCGCTTGCCTTGCGCGGCGCCAGGACGAAGCCCAGGTCGGTAGCGTTCACGTGGGCGAGCGTGCCAAGCATCGTGCGAAGGCGCCCAAGTTCTACGCGCAAGCGCGCGCGATGGGTTTCATCCGGATGCCTTGCGCGGAATGCGCGCATGATCAGCGTGTTCCTTGGCACATCGCCGGGCCATGCTTCTGCCAATACACGGGCAAGGGTAAACAATACCGGACGTGTTGCCAGCGACACCACTTCGTTCCGATGGCGCACGGCGTGACGGCAGGCGTCGACCACCAGGCAATCTGACGCAAACAGCGCCTGGACATCTTCAAGAAGAAGCGAGCGTTCCCGGCCACGCGCCACAAGCCGCGCCGCCGGTGTCGCAAGCAGGCGTGCGGTTGCTTCGACTTCCGCCATGAGCGCAGGGATCGCTGCAAGACGTGCGTTGGCCGCAGCCTTGGCGAGCGCCTCGCGCGCGATGCCGGTACGCAGGCGACGCATCGCAATCCCTGCCACGACGAGACTGTGCGCGGCCATCAACGCTGGCGGGAAGGGCGAAGGGTCAAGGTCGGCAAGCGCGCGTTCGGCATCGTCCAGGTGCCCGACCAGCAGCAGGCGGCGCACCGCCAGGTACCGTGCGTGCGCTGCATTCAAGAGGTCGCCATGCGATTGAAGCGTTGCCCGCGCTGCGTCAAGCTTGTGGCTCGGCCAGGCAAGATCGCGAGAGGCCAGTGCCACTTCGGCTTCGGCCACCACGCATCGCGCACGGGCCATGGCCTGTTTTGCGCCGAAGGCGCGTGCAGCAAGGCGCAACAGCGCCCTGGCCTTGTCGAAGTCGCCAAGTTGCGCCATGGCAATGCCACGCAGCGCGAGTGCCGGCGGATCATCGCGCAAGGCGACGCGATTGAGCGCACCAAGGGGATCACCGCCCGCCAGTGCGCGTCCGGCAGCGGTGATCAGCGAATCCATGGCGTTCGGCCGGGCGGCGACCGGATCACGCTATAGGTGCTTTTCCCGCGCACGAAGTTCTTCGGTGGTGTAGATCGCTTCGGGCACGGCCTCCAGATGGTCGCGTGCGATCGGCTCGCCGTTGCCATCGGACATGCCATAGGTGTGTTCGCGGATCTTGTCCAGGGCGCGGCCGATGTCGGCCAGGCGCTGCTCGTTGCGGGCCAGCAAGGCTTCCTCGTTGGCCAGCTGCTCCAGCCGATCGCCGTCATCGCCGCCGTCCCCGGGTTCGTCGCCGGCGGCATCGCGCACTTCACCGCCTTCGACGGCAGTGGCATCGGCGGACTCCGTCAATTGCAGGCGAAGCGTAACCAGGCGATCGTGCTGGCGTGCGATAAAGGCCTCGTCGAGGTCCGGGTGGGTGGACTTGGTCATGGGGGTACTCCTGTGGAAGGGAAAAGCCTACATCAGTTGAAACTGACCACGGTCACCTCAAACGGTTCGAGCGTCAGTTCCGCACCCGCGCTTTGCGTTGCCGCTGCGTGGTCTGCAGTACTCGGCGCGACATAGCTCACCATCGCACCTGCCTGGTCAAGCTTCACTGTCTGTGATGTCTGCCGCTTGTTCACCAATAGCAGCTTGCGGCCGTGAGCGGTCAGGAAGCCCTGCACGAAGACGGCGCTGCTGGTGGAGGCGCTGGCGACCAATTGGTCGCCAGGGCCGAAATTGTCCTTTAGCAGCTTCAATACCCAGTAGCGCGCATTGGGCGCGTTCGTGTGGTAGTTGATCATGCTTACCGACGGGTATTGCGTGGGATAACCCACCAGCTGGGATTCACCCACCACATCGATGCCCAGGGCCGCTGTCCTTGCATACAGGTAGGCGTAAAGCGCGCCGGAAAGGTTCCAGTAGCCCTTCGGTTCGTCTACCGCTGGCGCGCCGCTATTGCTGTCATCGTCGGAGGCCAGGATGGAGCCCAGTTCGTTCAGCGCGGTTTTCGTGCCGGGCGAAAGACGATGCTTGATCTGTTCGATATAGCGCGTGGCCGCAAGGAACCCATCGGCCTGGTCGAAGAAGGTGTACTGGTTCGCAGACATGGGTTGGCCGGGCGAGGGCGTGGCGTAGAAGTGGTAGCTGATGAAATCCAGCGGCGTGCCCGGCGCGTGGTTCTTCGGGTTGAGGAAATACTCGAACATCGCGCTTTCGGTGCGCGGGGCCGCCGAGGCTATCGCGACGAATTTAAGGTCGGGCTGCACCTTGCGCATCGCCGCCGTGACCACGTCATAGAATTTGGTGTATTCCTCAGGCGTCCAATGGTGTTCGGAATCAACTTCATTGAGCACTTCCCAATAGGCCACCTTATAGTGGTGTTTGCTGGCGTGGAATTTTCCATGCTCGTCAGTGAAGCCGCCCTTGGTGTACCAGGCCAGCAGGCGCGCGTAGTAGTCGGCGGCCTGCTGGTACGTCGGGTCGTTGATCTGGCTGCCTTGCGTGTAATCCCAATAGGCCTGGTTGGGGTCCTTCGGGTAGGTCACTGGCGAGGCGGTTTTCCACAACCACGCAGGCATGGTGCTGAAATTGAGTACTACCGGGTGGCCGGCCGTGGCGGCCATGAAATCCTCCAGCGTGGGATCAAGCAGCCTGAAATCCCATGATGTGCCCTTGCTGGTCGGCGGCTCGAGCTCGGCCACACCCTGCCGCGGGTAGGGTAGCCATGGCACGTAGCGCACATCGTCGGCCTGGATATCCTTAAGCGCCTTGAAGGCCACGTCGTGGAGTTTGCCCCCGCGCGCCAGGCCCGGATTCACCACCACCTGCAAGGTGGCCACGGCGCGCGATGTTGCCACGGATGTCGACCAATCCACCTTCAGCGAAATCGGATCGGCAGCAGCCTGCACGCAGAGCACCCCCGCGGCGATCGACGCCAGGGTGAGCCAGTACTTGCGCATGTATATTCCTTGTCGGGGGAGGCCGGCCACCGGCCAATGGAACACCTTACCTGCGTGCGCGCGGGAAGGTAAAGCCGTTCAACGACGGCTGGCAATTACGCCATCAAGTGCCAGCTGTGCCTTGAAGCCGGCCTTCTCGAGCCGTTTGGCAACCTCGTTGGGAACGTCGCGGCCGCTGGTTAGCCTGTTCGGGCTACCGGTGTAGTGGAACAACCGGCCGCCGCGGCGCAGTACCCGTGCCAGTTGATCGTAGAAAGCCTGCGAATAGAGTTCGCCGGCGATGCCGAAGCGCGGCGGGTCGTGGAGCAGGGCGTCCACCGAAGCGCTTGCCATCCGCGTGATCGCTTCGCAGATATCGCCGTGGGCGAGTGCCAGGCGGCCGCCGCTGGCAGATGCATCCGGATCGGGCGACCATGGGTTCAACGTGCGCAGCCACAACACGTCTTCGTTTTTCTCGAACGATTGAATATGGCCAGCGCCTGCCTCAAGGCAACAGGCGGCGAAGTAGCCCAGGCCACCACAGGTATCGAGTACCGCCTTGCCCCGGGGCTCGATCAGCGCCACCTTGCGCCTTGCATCCTCGAACGGCGATTCGATGGAGGTGGGCAGCATCTTGATGCCGTCGATCTCGAACGTGGGCGCGCCCCATTCGGTGGGCACCAGCTTGATCAGCGAACCTGAAAACCGCGACGCCGGTTCGAAACCCTCTCCGTCCCAGTAATAGATTGTCCGGTCCTTGAGCCTGGTGGGGTACGGGTAGTGCAGGCCTTGCCACTGCCAGGTGTCGCCTTGCAGCGATACGCTGCCCTGGGAGCAGCCAAGGTCGAGGGACCCGGACCATTCGCCCGCGCCTGTGTCGTGCGCGGTCGCCAGGGCAAGCGCCACAGTGCGCGTGAGCAGGGGTCCGGAATAATGCGGCACGACAAACGTCCTGGCGCTGTACGAAGCGCCGATGAAAGCGAAGGGGACGCTATCGTACGGGAAAAGCCAATCGTGGTGACCGGACGTCAGCCTTTGAGGAAGGCGCGGGGCGTGCCAGGATTTCTTGCCGGGGCGGCGTTCAGCCCGGTGTAGGGCGCGGAAGCTTGACGGGCATCATGGTTAGGCCCGGCGGCGGCTGGCAAGATCGGCGCGTACTTAAGCCCCCGGATCAAGCCCTCACTGCCAGGTTGGGTCAACATGCCAGACACCACTGCCACCTTCCAAAACGCCAGCCAGGAGATCGAGCGGACCAGCGCGCTTCGCGACGCTGCCCTCCTCGCCGGATTCAAGGTGCTCGAGCAGCGCAACCACTCCCTGGCGCAGATGATGCTGACGGCCTTCGGCGACCGGCGACGTGCGGCGCTGTGGATGAGCCAGCCGCAACGTGCGCTCGGTGGAAGAACCTCCTGGCAGGTACTGATTGACGGTGACGAAGAAACACTATGGGACGCGCTTGAACATCGCCAAGGGCGCTCAGGCACCGCACAGGTAACCTACGCAGATACGTGATACCTCGTCGATCAATTGGGCATCGGTCATTTGGGGCCAGTCTGTCCAGAGCTGTCGTGGATCGAGCGTTGCCGACTCGATGGTACTGGTGGCGCTGAGGACCGCAATGCACGCAGCGCATTCAGTGTCGTCATGACGGATCTCGGCACGATGGGCTAGCAAGGTTGCCGCGACCAGGCGGATATTGTCACGCACGATGGCGCGAGCTTCTTCGAGGAAGGCCGTATCGGTATCGGTGTCGAAGTAGTGGAGCAGCGCACGCAAAAAAGCGGCGTGTTCGCGGTATTGGGCAACCAGCGCACCCACCAGGCCATGAACCGTCCCGGCAAGCGTATCGCGCACCACAAGATCAGGTAGGTGATCACGGTTGCTTTGGTTCACCCGCTTGAGGATGTGCAGGAACGCGGCACGCAGCAATGCATCCTTGTCGGCAAAGCGGCGGTAAATGCTCGATGGCGCCATGCCGGCGGTAGCCGCGATCCGTGGGATGGTCGCGCCGGCGAGCCCATGGGCGTCGAGTACCTCAAGCGCGGCAACGAGCAACCGCTGCAAGGTCTCACGACTGCGCTGCTGGCGCGGCTCGCGCGTGTTATCCGGGTCTGCCATGGATTTGATGATAGACACTTGGCAAGAAATATGCGAATGTGAATTCACTTTCTCATATTGCGAGGCAAGCATGCCAATCGAGCATTGGCGCGGCAAATGGGTTCTTGTGACCGGCGCGAGCTCCGGGATCGGGTTGGCACTGGCAAAAGCTTTTGCGGCAGGTGGCGCGAATCTGGTCCTGACGGCACGGCGTATCGATCGCCTCAGCGCCCTGGCCATGGTGCTGAAGGATCGCCACGGCGCTGATGTCCGCATCGTTCCTGTTGATCTCAACCATCCTCAGGCGCCGCGCGAATTGTTCGAATACACACAGGGGCAAGGCATCGCCATTGATGTATTGGTCAACAATGCAGGCCTGGCCAGTTACGGGGAATTCCACGCTAGCGACCTGGACGTGCAGCTCAGCATGGTGCAGGTACATTGCCATGCTGCCGTCCACCTCACGCATCTGTTCCTGCCCGGCATGGTGGCGCGTCGTTCGGGCTATATGCTGATGGTTGCCACGACGACGCTCGCACCGGTGCCCTATATCGCCGTCTACGCCGCCACCAAGGGCTTCGACCAGTTGTTCGGCGAAGCACTGCGCGAAGAAGTCGCGCGCCATGGCGTGAAGGTGTCCGTGCTGTGCCCTGCGCCAACGCAATCCGAAATGCATGTACATGTCGGCTCCGAAGAGGAACACAATCACAAGCTGCAATCTGTCGACGAGGTAGCCCAGAGGGCGTTGTCGGGTCTGGCCGCCAGCAAGGCATGCATCAGGCCATCGTGGTCGGCTAAGTTGACAGCGTTCCTGCCACGGCTGTTGCCGCGTGCCACGATCAGTGGCGCTGCGGAGCATGTTTACCGGCCTAGACATCTCAATTGAACTGGCACCCCGGAACGAAGGGTGGCGGGCGAGCCAGTGGTAATTTCCAATTGAAGGAACCTCAATCGAAGCGGGTATCAGGCGGCTGCCCTGATCAACCCAAGCTGGGTAAGCGCCGTCACGCCATCGTCCAGGCCGATTTCCTCAACGATCTTCCCGTTCTGAAGTCGAAGCACGGTGGTCCCGGTGAAATGCATCTTCCTGCCGGTGTCTGCGGGTAGCGAGCCGATGAGGAAGTCACTGAAAGCCGGGCCAGTGTGCGTCCCGCCACCTTCCCAGCGGCCGACCACGTAGTCACCTTCGGCAATGAGATCGGCGGCGCCCCAGAACTTGAGGTTCGGGAAGGCACTGCGGAAGCCAGTCATGAAATCCTTGATGTCCTCGTGGCCACGGCGCGGCTCGTGCAGCGAGTATTGAAGCAGCATGCTGGGTGCGGCGAGCTCATCGACGATGGCAAGGTTGCAGGTTTCGCCCCAGAAATCGTTGAACCAACGACCGACGATGGCCTTGTTTTGTTCTTCTTTCGACATGACTAAGAATCCTTATCTGATGGGATGAAGTAGGAGGGTGGGCCCTCACCAGGCAAGGTAGGTTGTGTGGTGACGCCAGAAACTCTGTTTCTTGCGCTCAAGGTCGATAGGGCGCGCCAGAAGACGATTTGACATCCCCATGATGCTTTTTATCGCCAAGGATTGGAGAATAGATAAACCTCCCATGTGTATGTACCGCGAGGGCCAAAAGTGAGTACACCCAAGCTGTATTCGGGAACCAGGAACGCTTCGAGTTGGGCCATGCGGGCCTGGCTTGCCTTGCGCGCGGCGGGCATCGATTTCGAAGAAGAGATTGTCGATATCCGGCGGCCGCAACGTTTTGCCAACCTCAAGGCCATAGGCCGTTTTTCACCGCCCGCCATGGTGCCTGTTCTGGTGGTGGACGGGACCGCGATCTACGATTCGCTGGCGATTATGGAGTATGCGAACGACCTGTGCGATGGCCGCCTGCTGCCCATCGAGTTCAAGCTGCGAGCCCAGGCGAGATCACTGATGGCGTGGCAGCACAGCGGTCTTTCAGGTATCTGCTCACGTATTTCCTTCGAGAGCGCTTTCTATCCTGCAAAGCGGACGCTTACTGCCTTCGAAACGAGTGAATGTGAACATCTGTTTGGCGTCCTGGCCACGCATCTCAATGAAAGTGGCGGCCCGTTCCTTTTCGGAAACCTGTCACTGGCCGATCTCACCCTGGTGCCGACCATCGTGCGACTGATCGCCCACGAACCGGTGACACCATCCCGGGAGGCCATCGAGGCCTGGGCACAGATGCTGCTGGCCATGCTGGACATCAAGGAGTGGTTGCACGACGCCAGGCAGCTGCCGCCTGTCTGGCTCGACGATTACCTGGTTCCCGGGCATCCAATCGACATGAATGTCGTTGTCGATCCGTCCACGGCACCTTAGCCCGCTACCGCGCCGGCGCCACCAAAAGATGCTTCGCCAGCAATCCGTGCAGATGTCCGATGCCGCGGGCCAGGTGCAGGGTGCCGAACATCAGCAACACACCGATCACCAGCAGGAGCAGCAGCGTTGCGCTACCGGCGATCGCATCGACACCAAGCAGCTGGATGTGCAGGAGGCTCCATGAGTCCCGGGTGAGGTCGCCCGTGGCAAAGCCCGTCCAGGCGGCCAGAGGCAGGCCGATGAAGCTGACGACCAGTGCGATCAGCGTAACGAAGATGGTGAAGTAGGCGATCCCCAGCGGCAGCATCAGCAGGAAATAAACATGCGTGGACCAGATGCGCGGATCGGTGAACAGGCCCTTGATCTTCGCCATCAGCCGATCGTCGCGGTTGGCATACATCGGCCGGCGAGGCATACGCACCCCCAACATGGCTTCTACCAGGCGCCCCTCAGCCAACGACAGCACACGCACGATGCCGAAGTACAGGATGATCACGGGAATGCCGATGATCAGTACCGAAAGCCCCAGCGACAGCGACATGCCCACGGCCATCCAGGTGAAGTAGAAAATTCCCGGCACAATGGCCAGCAACATGTAGAACAGTGCGCCATAGCTGCGCGAATCCGCCGCCACGCCGAAGAATTTTCCCCAGGGCGTCGTCCAGCGCGGAGCGGGCGGACGCAGCGCGGTCTGTACCTTCGCTTCGGTATCGCGATAGATGTCCGCTACTTCGTCCGGTGCGCCATAGCTGCCGGCGACCATGGCGATGATCTCCGCCTCGGACTTGCCGGGGTTCTCGCCCATTTCAGAACGCAGGTAGTCTTCTGCATCGTAGAGGGCGTCCTGCACGAGTGCCGGATCGGAGCCCTCCAGCGCATGGCGCAGTTGCTCCAGGTACCGCTTGATGGTGGTGGGGTAGGGCGAAGCGGCAGTGTTCATTTCACGTCCTCAAGCGCGGTATCGACGAAGTCGCGGGTGGAAGTCCAGGCAGAGGTCCAATCGCGCAATGCCTCGCGGCCATTCGCATTGATCCGGTAATAACGTCGCGGTGGCCCGGTATCGGACGGCTCAACATGGCTGTCCAGCAATCCATTGCCCTGAAGCGTTCGCAACACCGGATACAGCGCGCTCTGCTTGCCGATAAGCACGCCATCCCCATCGCGCTCGAAGCGCTTGGCAATCTGGTAGCCATACATCGGCTCGTTTGCGGCTGCCAGGATGGCAAGCAGGGCAAGCGACACCGTGCCGGAACTGAGTTCGCGCCTGAACTTGCGAAAGTGTGCGTCGAGGTCGCCCATGTCTGAATTCCCTAGCTTGGGAATAAGACTAGTGCGATGTTCGGTATAGTGAATGTGCTGGTAGTCACGGCGAGAGCATGATGCAGGGGCAGGGAACCCTGAGGAACCCGTCATGAGCAAGATCGAAAAAGTCATCTTCGCCGCGGCCGCGAGCCTGCTGGTCGTTGCAGGCAACCTGATACCTGACGCTGCGCAGGCTCAGCAGACGGGAACCCATCGCACCGACCTGTCCCGTAACGACATCAGCATCCCGGGATGGGAGGCTGTGCAGGTGCGCGTGGACATCGACCCGGGCAAGATCGCGCCCAATCACAGGCATCCGGGCGAAGAGATCATCTATGTCGTCGAAGGTACGATCCTTTACCAACTCGAGGGCAAGCCGCCAGCAACCCTGAAGGCCGGCGACGTCCTGTTCGTCCCCAAGGGCGTTATCCACAGCGCGAAGAATGTGGGGCAAACCAATGCGGCGGAAATTGGCACGTATATCGTTCCCAAGGGGAAGCCACTGGTTGAATGGATCAGGTGAGTAGGAGAAAAAAGTAACCTATAGGTTGCAAAATGATACCTATCGGTTATATGATCAGTCCCGATTGGCTTCCAGCAGGCTAGCGGGGGACAACACAGTGATCCATCGGAATTCAGACGAACAAGGCGACAGGCTCGTTCGCCTCGAGCGGCGCGGCCTGTGGCTGTCGCTGCTGGTCATGGTGCTACTTGGTGCAGTCGCCCTGCTGGCAGGCTTGTCATCGGATCCGGCCAAAGCGCTATACGCCGAGCGGTTAATGACCTTGATCCCCATGGTCATTATCTTCGGGGCGATTTGGGTTAACCGGCTTCAACACGGCGCGAAACCGGCTGAAGTGAAAGAACAGCAGCGCGCGATGCTTAACGACGAGCTCCGGCTCATCGCCACGCAATATGCTTTCAGGGCAGGGTTCCTGGCCATGCTTGGCGCCCTGGCGCTTTTTTGCCTGCTGTCCTTCGTTGTAACGCTCTCGTGGTCGGCAGGGTTGCTTGCGGCTGCTACGGTGACCCTGGGAACGGCGGTCTTTATTGGGGTTTTCCTCTTCTACGATCGGGCGTAGCCCATGATCGAAGAGCGTCTTGTCAATCGTTTGAAAGTCCATCGCGCGGCGCTGAATCTCACCCAGGCGGATTTGGCCGAGCTGATCGGAACGACCCGCAAATCGGTCAACGCCATCGAAACCGGACGAATGGTCCCGTCCACTTTCCTGGCGTTGAAACTGGCGCGCGCCCTGAACCTCCAGGTTGAATCGATATTCGCCCTCAGCGTCGAGTGAGCGCATTGACAGGAAAGACATCATGACGTCATGATGTCTATATGAGCCCCGCCAGCCAAACCCCGCTGTATGCAAAGGTTGAAGCAACCCTTGGCGCAGAGATATCTTGCGGCGCTTTAAGCGCCGGGTCCCAGCTACCGCCCGAAGACAGCCTGATCGATCGATTCGACGTGAGCCGGACCACAGTCCGCAAGGCGGTCGAGAACCTGGTCGCCCGTGGGCTGGTAGAGATACGGCGGGGCAGGGGCACCTTCGTCACCGAGCCGAAGATCCGGCAGGAATTGACCAAGCTCACGGGTTTCGTCGAGGACATGGTGGCCCTGGGGCGAAACCCGACGGCCCGTGTATTGGACTTCAGGCCTGTCGCTGCCACTGCGGCCGTGGCACTGCAGCTGGACATACCGGTGGGAACGCAGGTCTATCGCTTCGAACGGGTACGCCTGGCTGATGGCGTTCCCATGTCGTTCGACGAGACATATCTGCCGCTGGAAATTGGCGAGAAAATTGCCGGTGACGACCTTGCGGTCGAGCCTATTTTCTCGCTGCTGGAGAACAAGTACGAACTCCCGCTCGTCGAGGCCCAGTACCAGATGGAAGCCACCACCGCCGACGCCCATGTCGCAAAGGCGCTGCAGGTTGCCGTCGGCGCCCCGATCTTCCTGATCGAACGAACTTCCTATTGCGAAGGCCCCACGCCGATCGACTACGAAAGGCTTTACTACCGCGGCGACCTGATCAAGTTCGTTACCCGGTTGTCGCGGCATTCGAGCCGTTGAGCGCATGGTTGTTCATTGCCAGTTTCGTTGCCAGCGCCCTGGGGGGCGTGCTGGGCATGGCCAGTGGCATTTTCGTCGTTCCCATACTGGTCATTGCCTTCGGCCTGGACATTCGTGAAGCGATCGCTGCCAGCCTGGTTTCGGTGATCGCGTGTTCGTGTGGAAGCGCTGCGCCCTTCCTGAAAGAGCGGCTCACCCATGTGCGCCTTGCCATCGTGCTTGAAACGGCGACCACACTGGGAGCATTGACGGGCGTATTCTTCATTGGAAGAATTCCAACCGCTTATCTTTACGGGCTTTTCGCGCTGATCCTGGCTTTGTCCGCGCGCCAGATGCTCGTCCGACGGGTAGTGGTCGTTGCCGCCACGGATGCGCAGGGCTGGGCCGACAGGTTGCGCCTGCATTCGAGCTTTCCTGATCGTGCAACGCGGCAGGATGTGCCTTACCAGGTGGGCCGCGTGCCGCTTGGCCTTGTCGTGATGTACGGCGCCGGGCTGATGTCGGCGTTGCTTGGCATCGGCAGCGGAGTGCTGAAGATTCCCGCCATGGACATGGCGCTGGGACTTCCGATCAAGGTTTCCTCCGCAACGTCGAACTTCATGATTGGCGTCACGGCTGCGGCAAGCGCGGGAGCCTACTTTGCCCGCGGCGATATCAATATTCGCATTGCAGCGCCCGTGGCGTTGGGCTCGGTGGTGGGTGCCCTGGCGGGTACACGTGTGCTGTTTAACGTGCCCGCCGACAAACTTCGCGTGCTTTTCGTTGTTGTGCTTTCGCTGCTGGCCATCCAGATGCTTGTGAGCTCGTGCGGCATATCGTGGCTGGCGGGTGCCCGATGAAACGCGATGCCACCGTCGAGGAGTCCCTGCAGCGACCGATAGCGCGTCTGTTGTTGTGTGGAACCTGGCTCGCATCCGCGGTTACCGCGGCGGGGTTGCTGCTCGGGATTTACCGGGAGCGCCAGGGGCTGGCCTGGACCGAAGCTGGCATCGCGCTCTTCATCATTCTTCCCGTGGCGCGCGTTGGCCTGATGGCCGTGATCTTCCTGCGCCAGCGGGACTATCTCTACGCGTCCATCGCCACCCTCGTCATGGCCATTGTGGCCGCGGGATTTCTCACGGGCATGGGTGCGCTTGCTCCCATGCAGTAATCACCCAAGCGCACCTGATATGCCACCCAATGGAGGCCCAAAAACGCCATGAGCTTGTCAAATAGTTTCCTGAAGTTCGGAATTTCCCCGCTTCCACTCCCCGGTGCCTGGTACGCCATCCCGTTGCGGCTTATCGTCGGCTTCGGATTTATGCAGCACGGCTACGCCAAATGGGCACGCGGGCCAGAACAATTCATCGGCGTATTGCACGCCATCGGCGTCCCGCATGCATTCCTGGCGGGATGGGCAACCATCATCGTCGAGCTGCTGGGCGGTTTTCTTATTTTCTGCGGCGCGTTCATTCCTGTGGCCGCCGCGCCGATGATCTGCGTGCTTCTGGTGGCCATATTCTCGGTGCATCTGCCGAACGGTTTCAGTTCGATCAAGCTTCAATCCTTCGACGCGGCCGGTGCGCACTTTGGCCAGCCAGGCTATGAAACGGACCTCTTATACCTTGCCGGCATCGTTGCGCTTTGCATCGGCGGGGCAGGGCCGTGGTCCATCGATGGCATGTTGTCCAGGCGCCGGTCGACCTCCCCCGTGAATTGATGCCCGGAAAAAGATCAACCCGCCTGGCAAAGCGCCGGGCGGGTTGATCCGGGTCGGGATCCCGCGCGTTACCCGCGCGGGATTGTTGTTACTTCTTCAGGTCGAACCGGTCCAGGTTCATCACCTTGGTCCACGCCGCTGCGAAGTCCTTGACGAACTTCTCCTGCGCGTCGGCGCTGCCGTAGACTTCCGCTTGCGCACGCAGCACCGGGTTCGAGCCGATCACCAGGTCAACCCGGCTGGCGGTCCACTTCTTCTTGCCTGTTCCACGCTCGACGCCTTCGAACGATTCCCGCTCTGGCGACGCCGGCTTCCACTCGGTGCGCATGTCGAGCAAATTGCGGAAGAAATCGTTGGTGAGCTTGCCTGGGCGGTCGGTAAAAACGCCATGCGCGCCGCCATCGACGTTGGCGCCCAGCACACGCAGGCCACCGATCAGTACGGTAAGTTCAGGCTGGGTAAGGGTGAGTAGCTGCGCCTTGTCGATCAACAGTGCCTCGGCGGGCACGCTGTATTTGCCCTTGAGGAAGTTGCGGAAGCCGTCGGCGACCGGCTCCAGCGGAGCGAACGATTCAACGTCGGTCTGCTCCTGCGACGCATCCGTACGGCCGGGGGCGAAGGAAACTTTCACCGCGTGGCCGCCATCTTTGGCTGCCTGCTCCACCGCTGCGCTACCGGCCAGCACGATCAGGTCGGCCAGCGAGATTTTATTTCCGCTGGCGTTGAATTCCGAACGCAGGCTCTCGAGCTTATCAAGCACCTTTTTCAGCTGCGCGGGCTGGTTGGCCTTCCAGTCCTTCTGCGGTGCCAGCCGAATGCGCGCGCCGTTGGCGCCGCCGCGCTTGTCGGAGCCGCGGAACGTCGACGCGGATGCCCAGGCGGTTGACACGAGTTCGGACACGGTAAGGCCCGATGCCAGCACCTTTGCCTTGAGCGACTCGACATCACTTTCATTGACCAGAGGATGGTCGACCTTGGGCACCGGATCCTGCCAGATCAGTCGTTCGCTTGGCACTTCAGGGCCAAGGTAGCGTTCGATCGGCCCCATGTCGCGATGGGTCAGCTTGAACCAGGCGCGTGCGAAAGCATCGGCGAACTGATCGGGGTTCTCAAGGAACCGACGGGAAATCTTCTCGTAGGCTGGGTCCATGCGCAGCGCAAGGTCGGTCGTGAGCATCTTCGGCGCGTGGCCCCTGGACTTGTCGTAGGCGTCTGGAATGACATCGGATGCGCCCTTGGCGACCCACTGGTTCGCACCGGCCGGGCTTTTGCTCAGTTCCCACTCGAAACCGAAGAGGTTCTCGAAGAAGTAATTACTCCACTTCGTGGGCGTCTGGCTCCACGTTACTTCCAGGCCGCTGGTGATGGTATCGGGGCCCTTGCCGCTGCCGAAGCGGTTCTTCCAGCCGAAGCCCTGGTCTTCCAGGTCACTGGTTTCCGGCTCGCCGCCGACATTCATTGCATCGGCCGCACCATGCGTTTTACCGAACGTGTGGCCACCGGCGATCAGGGCGACGGTTTCCTCGTCGTTCATCGCCATGCGGGCGAAGGTTTCGCGGATGTCGATCGCTGAAGCGATGGGGTCGGGATTTCCTTCAGGGCCTTCCGGGTTGACGTAGATCAGGCCCATCTGCACGGCACCGAGCGGATTCTCAAGGTTTCGGCCGTGATCGGTGCGGTCCTCTTCGTTGCCATGCTTCTCGGCTTCCGCCGTAATCACGCCGCTTTCATGTGAGCCTGCGTCAGCCGCCCTGTTCTTGCCATATCGGTCGCCGCCACCGAGCCACTCGGTTTCCGTACCCCAGTAGACGTCCTGATCCGGCTCCCAGGAGTCTTCGCGGCCACCGGCATAACCGAATGTCTTGAAGCCCATGGATTCCAGGGCGACGTTGCCTGTGAGGATGTAAAGATCGGCCCAGGAAATGCTACGTCCATACTTCTGCTTGATCGGCCAAAGCAGACGGCGCGCCTTATCCAGGCTTACGTTATCGGGCCAGCTGTTCAGCGGGGCGAAACGCTGTTGACCACGACCGCCGCCACCGCGTCCGTCGGCGATGCGATAGGTGCCGGCGCTATGCCAGGCCATGCGCACGAACAAGCCGCCGTAATGGCCGAAGTCGGCGGGCCACCAATCCTGCGAGTCGGTCATGAGCGCGTTGAGGTCTTTCTTCACGGCGCCGAGGTCGAGCTTCCTGAACGCCTGGGCGTAGTTGAAGTCCGGGTCCATCGGGTTGGACCTGGACGAATGCTGGTTGAGCAAGTCAACGCGCAGTTGTTTGGGCCACCAATCCCGGTTGGTTGTGCCGCCGCCGGCGGTATGGTTGATAGGGCATTTGGCTTCGGTCGTCGACATTCGCGTTCTCTCCTGAGGTTGGCTGGCCAGGACGATGAAGGCTGTCACCGGCGGGGCGTGCGGACACGTGCCCCACCGATCATACGGCGACTTCCGAGATTGCTTAAATTGATTGAAGTGATGATGACGAAAGGCAGGGACTATCGGATCGAGGAATATCGTGACGCAGCAGCAGTCATGCTGGCTCCAGCCGCTGCCGCGCCACCATCAGTAGTCGTAGCTCACGCCGAACTGCACATATCGCGGCTGCTGGCGCACCTGGGCCAGTCCGTATTTCGGATCGGCGGTGTAGGGCGCCGTCACCGAGTACGGGTAGATGTTGGTGGCGGTCTGTCCGTTGTTCACGTTGTAGATGTTGGCGGTGAAAGCCAGCTTGCCCGCGCCAAAGGTTGGACGCCAGGTGGCGCCGAGATCGAGCTGACGTATCCACGGAAGCCGGCCGTGGCTCCCCGGGGGCGACGGCTGGCCGTCGCACCAGTGATAGGACGGCGCATAACCCACCGGATCGGTCTGGTCCGGGCCGTAGTAGCCAAGGCAGGTTTTGGGCGCACCGGACACCAGGCTCAGGTTCGCCGACACAATCCACTCGGGTGTCAGTTGGTAATAGCCGAACAGCTTGAACTGGTGCTTGTGGTCGTTGCTCTGCGGGCCATTGGTGTTGTCCATGATGGCGCCGTTGTCCCAGTCTTCGCTGGTGGAGGCTGCTGTCTGCTGCAGGTCCGAGCGCAGCTGACCTTCGGTGTTGCCGTAGCTGCGCGAGAAAACATAATCCACCTTCGCATACCAGGTACCGTCGAACGGATGCTCCAGGAAGGTTTCAAGGCCGTAGTATTTGCGCTTGAGGGCATCGAAGCCGAGCTCCTTGTTGCTCAGGCCCACCGTATGGTAATTCCCTGCCGTATCGACCAGGTTGAAGGTGTTGGCCGTGCCTGGGTTGAACAGCCAGCAGCTGACAGGATTACTGTCGCTGGTAACCTCGTAACCCAGAGACTGCGCCTTGCCCAACACGGCATCCAGGTCGCAGTAGTCGTCGATCGCATCGCGCAGGATCCGGCGCGTCACCTTCGCGCCATAAACCCAGTTGTCGCCGGCGGTCTTGGTGAAGCCAAGCAGGAATTCATCCTGATTCTCGGATTTCAGGTTGCGCGCAGTGACGGTCTTGGGATCAGGCAGGATGCCGAAGGCGTTGTTGGCCGAGACAGGGCCGGACATCTGGGTCAGGCCGGTGGGTAGGCCATCGGCGGCGATCCCGCTATAGGTGTAGTACTGCGTCGTGGCGACATAGGCGCCTGCCGCATTCAAGGCCGGGTTCAGCGGCAGACCCAGGTAGTAGCGGCCGGCATTGGCGTAGATCTTGAAACTTGAATCGCCGTTGACATCCCAACTGGCGCCAAGCCGCGGTGCCAGCTGGGGCTTGGTCTGGGTGATATAGGCCTGCCCATTCGCGTTGTAATCGGTGAACTGGTCGTTGCGCAGACCTATTTTCACCAGCCAGCGATCGCTTACCTGCCAGCTGTCCTCGATGTACTGCGCGCGTTGCGCCGAACGCACGCTCGCCAGCGAATTGGCCACGTGCTTGACCACATAGTAGCCATCGGCACCGTTCGGGTAAGCCGAAGTAGCGCCCACGCCAAGGCCGGTCGACAAGGGAACGTCGGGCGTGTCGGTCTGGCCGTATGTCCAGTAATAGCCCGGGCCTGATGTCTGCGAACCCTGCGCCAGGGCACGTGCATTCTGGTTGTCGATACCGGCGGAAATCGTGTGGTCGCCGATCTTGTAGGTCAGGTCGATGCGCAGGTTGTTGGTGTGATTGGCGCGGTCGGGACTGAAGAGCGTCTGCACGGTCTGCGGACTGGTGATCGCATTGCCACCGTTGAGCGCCGGGTTCTCCGAGGATGTTCCGTTGACATAGGTAAAGTCAGGGTTATAGCTGCCCGGCGCATCGTAACTGCGCGTCTTCATCTTGCCGTACAACGCAGTCAAGGTCAGGTCGTCGGTGATGTAGCTGGTGAACTTCGCCGTATAGAGGTCACCACCGGTCTTGGTGCTGTCCGTGGCGCCGATGTAGGCACCGCGCGTGCGGTTGACGTAATCGTAGTCGTAGATCGATCCGTTGGCGCTGCGCTTGTTGGATGCACCGGTCACTTCGAGGATATTGCTGTCGGTAATATTCCAGTCGAGCTTGCCGTACCACTTCGGCTGCTCGTAGGTGTAGTGCGTGTCCGGGCTGGTGTTTTCCACTGAATTGACGGTGTTGGCTTTGCTTCGTTGCGCTTCAACGGCAGCAAAGAAGAACAGCTTGTCCTTGATGATGGGGCCGCCCACATAGGCATCGACCGTGGTGACCCAGGTCTTGTCCTTGCTGTTGGGATCATAAAGGCCGCCGGCGACGGGGCTGGCGGGCAAACCCTGCGTGTAATAGGTATTCTTCGCATCGGCAGCCGCCCAGGCGGGTTGCCAAAGTACTTGCGCGCCGAAGTGCCATTCATTCGTTCCGCGCTTGCCCACCTGGTTGATCACGCCGCCATCGGAGCGGCCGTACTGGGCGCTGTAACCACCGGTATAGATTTCCTGCTGGTCGATGGCGCCGTAGGGCAGGGTGATGCCACCGAAGCCGCGCAGCGGATCGGTGGTATTGAATCCATTGAGGTAATACGCGTTTTCACTTGCCGCCGAGCCTCCAAAGCTGGTGAGCTGTTGTCCGGTCGGGCCTGTGTAGTTGCCACTGTTGGTCACGACACCCGGAGCCAGCAGGGCGATTGCTTCGGCGTTGCGTGCCAGCGGCATTTTCGTCAACTGGTCGGCAGTGATCACGGTGCGGGAGTCGACGCTGCTGACGTCGATAAGCGGTGTTACAGCCGCCGACACGTTGACCGCTCCCAGGGTGGTGGTTTCGGAAGAGACAAAAGAAACCTCCGTGTTCACACCCACCACGAGAGAGATGTTCTTCCGTGTATCGACGGTGGCGCCGTCCTGGCGAAGGCTTACCGTATAGGTGCCCAACGGCAATTGACCGGCCGAATAACGGCCCTTGGCATCCACCGGCACCTCGCGGCTGATGCCGGCGCTGCCTTCGATAAGAACGGTTTCGCCGCTGGCGATCGGCGCCTGGCCAAAGAGGCTGCCCGTGGTGGACTGGGCGAATGAGGCCGTACCAAACAGTGCCAGGCCGAGGGCGGCGCTGAGCGCCGTGGTGCGAACGATGTATTTATGGGTCATGGAATCTGCCGAGAGCGACGTTTGTCGCGCGCTGAAGGACCAGGCACTGCCTGGGGACGGGATGCTCTGGCCATGTGATGGCCCTGATGCAAGGCGCGTACTTCCCTGGCGGCGTATCACAAGGCCGCAACCTGTCGACCCGGCTTCGAAAACCCGGGAGTTCAGATGGAACCTGGATGCCGCGAAACGCGGAATGCTGTTTTAGTTAGGACAGCAGGGACAAGCGTTGCTACATCGGATATCGGGACGCGATACGTTCACTGGAAACTATCCCCGTGCAGTACAGGCGGATGGCAAGGAAAACCGGGCTGCAGGTCATTTGTTGCATCGCAGCGAACGTTTGTCAACACTTTTCTTACGAAGCGTCGGGAATTGCCGTCTAGACACCTGGACGGCCAAATCATCCGATGGCACGAAACGCCTGCGATTTAAGCCACGAACCGTGAAAAAACCCTGCGCATGGCGTGTCGCAGTTGTCAAAAGTGCATCAGCTTTGCCCAAGGGTAGCGATCATGATCAGGGCGGCCACGGCCATCACGATCGTGGCTGCCCATGCAAGGAACTTCAGCCACCCGGAAATCGTGAATTCCTTCAGCACCTTTTTGTTCTGGGCCAACAGCAGGATCATGATCATCATCGGCACCGCCGCGATCCCGTTGACTACCGCGCTCCAGTAAAGCGCCTTGAAAGGATCGATGGGTGTGAGGTTCAGGCCGGCTCCCAGCAGCATGGTCGCCACCAGCACGCCGTAAAACATCGGCGCCTGGCGCA